>JAQTXT010000006.1 GCA_028688645.1 Rickettsiales bacterium | reverse complement strand
ACCTTTTATTTATTATTAATAAAAATCGCACTTCAAAATAAAGTGCGGAGGTTAAGAAAACTGGTAAAACTCAGCCCCTATAGCCTTTTGAATTGCAAGCAACTCATTATAGCCATAAGCCTCCGCGTTATGTCAATTAAGACGAAAGAGAAGGTTTTAAAAGTTCTACTCGGTTTCTTACGCCGCTGCCCATACAGGCAACTTAATTGTTAATTATTTGGTTTCTGTTGTCAACAATTTTAATTGATTTTTAAAAAGCTAAAAATTAATTTCCTTAATGAATTCAACGAATTTTTTCAGTGCAATAGCTCTATGATTTATCTGAGTTCGTTGTTTTTCTGACATTTCACCAAATGTTTCTATATAATTGTTTGGAGTAAAGCATGGACAATAAGCAAATCCGTTTAATCCTCTTGCAGGATATGTAAAATTCCCCTCTATTTTACCCTCAAAAATTTTCTCAATTTTATCGCCTTTAGGATTTTTGTATATAAAAGAAAGAGTCGTAATAAAATACGCTTTTTTATTTATTGGATTTATACATTCGTTGATTATTTTAAAAGATTCCTCGTAACCTCCGCAAGCTTTAGCAAATCTAGCTGAAGATAATCCAGGAAAATCATTTAAACTATCAATGCAAAATCCAGAATCATCAGCAAGTGTTGGTAATCCAGTTCTTTCAAAAGCAAAATTTGATTTTATCAAAGAATTTTCAACAAATGTTTTACCATCTTCTATTGGATCTCCAAGTCCTAAATCTTTTAAACTTTTTATTTCTACATTAAATGTAGTTAATAATTTCGATATTTCAGCTATTTTGTTGCTGTTGTTTGACGCTACAATTATTGTTTTCATCTTAGTATGCTTGTTTGTAGTTATTCATTTCTTTAAAAAATTCACTATCAGGTGAAATTATCATTTTTGTATTTTTACTATTTAAAGAATTTTTATATGCCATCATACTTCTATAAAATGAGAAGAAATCTGGATCTTTTGAATAAGCTTTTGAATATATTTTACTTGCTGTTGCATCGCCTTCACCCATTAATATCTCAGCTTGTTTTTTAGCTTCCGCAATTAAAAATATTTTTTCTTTATCTGTATTAGCTCTTATTTTTTGTGCTGTTTCATCACCTTCTGCTCTTATTTCTTTTGCTTCTCTTTCTCTTTCGGTTTGCATTCTTTTATAAATGGCTTCACTATTCGCTTTTGGCAAATCACTTCTTGTAATTCTAACATCAATAATTTCAATACCAAATTCCCTTGCCTTTTTATCAACAACTTCTTGAAGTTTTTCCATCACACTACTTCTTTTTTCTGACAATAAACTATTCAAAGGAATTTCACCAATTACCTGTCTTAAACTAGAATCTAAAATTGTTGAAAATTTGTTTTTAAAACCATATTCATCTCTAACTGTCGTATAGTATAGTATTGGACTAACAATTTTGTATTTTATAAATGCACTAATAATCAATCGTTTTTGATCTGAAGCTATAATTTCTTTATCTTCCGTGTTTATTTCCTGCAATCTGGTATCAAAATACATTACATTTTGTATAAAAGGAATTTTTACATTTAAACCCGACTTTTTTATTACTCTCTGCGGATTACCAAATTGAAAAACAACAGCTTGTTCTGTTTGTTTTACAATAAAAAATGTGTTAAAAATTAAAATTAAAACAAATAGTCCAATAATACCTAGAATGGTTATTTTTTTATTATTCATTTGTTATTTCCTCTTTTGTTCTCTCTAAAACTTTTTGCAGTTTTTTAATTTTTCTCTTTTCTTTAAAATTTTCAATATGTTTTAATATTAAACTGTAGGTACTTGCTAAAATTCCACATAAAAAACCCAAAGAAAAACAGAATATAATTAATAAAAATATCCTTATTTCTATAATACTATGAAATGGAAAAAAATTCACATTTATTTTTACAATTTCACTATTTATGATCGAAAAGAAGATAATAAACATTATTATTAAGAATAGTAATGCTAATTTTAAGATATTAATGATTTTTCCCATGTTAAACAAAAAGTTGATTTAATATCATGATATTTTTATAAATTTTAAAATCAAGTTGTCTTTCTTTTTTTAGATACTTGATATCCAGTAATTACATCTAACAACTCAGCTGTAATTGTGTTCTGTCGTCTCTGATTATATTCTAAATTTTTATTTCTAATTAATTCACCTATATTTATTTCTGCACTTTGAAGTGAGATAAGTCTGCTCTTTTGTTCACTTGTTATTGAATTTGCTAGGGCATTATTCAATGTTACAAAAATATATTGTTTCAATAAATCTGAAATCAAAATTTCATTTTTTATTTGCCAATATGGTAAATTATTTGTTGGCCAGACTTTATTTTTTGCGTTTTCTAACAATTTTTTATCTATTGGAATTAATCTAATTTTTGTCGGAGTTCCATTATTAGTATCATCACTTAATGTATAATATAAAAAAACATTATTTATTTCTTTATTTGCCAACTTTTCATCAATTATTTGTAATATTTCATAAATAGTATCTGATGAAGTTTCTATTGAGTTTGGAAGATAAATTGATTTAGCAATATGTAATCCAGTGGTTTCTATTAAATTTAATAATCTTTCTCCAACTACGATAATTTGACTATTCGTAAAGTCTTTTAAATCATTTACGACAAAATTCTTTATTTTATCGTTAAATCTTCCACATAAACCTTGATTTGATCCAAAAGCTATTATTAAGTTTTTATCACCAGTATTTTTTATATATTTTATATCTGATATTTTTAAGTCTTTGCCGTATATCATCATGGCTTGAATACCCATTTCTATATTGTTTCTATAAGCATACAAGATTTTAACTATTTTTTCATATTTTTTTATATTAGCAGCGGACAAAGCTTTCATGGTACTAACAACTTGTTTTATACCTTTTGATGTATTCAATGTTTTTTTAAGACTATCTAATGTTTCCATAGCTTAATTGGTTATTCTTTATTTTTTTCAATAACTTCTTTGGCTTTAATTAAGAAGGTATTTATTTGAATTTCAGATAATTTTTCATTATTTTTGATAGTGTGGACAATATCTGAAAATTCATTTTCTATTAAAGTAATTATTTTTTCTTCAATAAAATGAACTTTTTCTAAAGCAATATCATTAAATAAATTATTATTTATACAGGTAAATATTGCTATTTGCCCTTCAACGGAAATTGTATGCGATTTATTTTGTTTTAATATTTCCCTGATCAATCTTCCTCTGTTTATAATTTTCTGTGTCTGATCATCAAGTTTTGTCGCAAATCTTGAGAACATTTCTAATTCTTCAAACTGAGAAAATTCTATTCCAATTCTGCCAGCGGCTTGTTTATATGCTTTTAATTGAGCCTTACTACCAACTCTTGATACTGATTTTCCAACATCTATTGCGGGTAATAAACCTTTTTGAAAATTTGATGGTGAAAGATATAACTGTCCATCTGTAATTGAAATTACATTAGTTGGAATATAAGCAGAAATATTTTCCCCTTCTGTTTCAACAATTGGAAGACTGGTTATAGAACCGCCACCTAATTCTTTACTCAAGTTAATACTTCTTTCCAATAATCTAGAATGTAGATAAAAAATATCGCCTGGGTATGCTTCTCTTCCTGGAGTTTTTTCTAATAATAAAGAAATTTCTCTATAAGTTTTTGCATGTTTTGATAAATCATCATAAATTATTAAAACAGCTTTTCCTTTTTCACAAAAATATTCAGCCATAGTAGTGGCACTAAAAGGTGCTATATACTGTATACCTGGAGCATTTGTAGCATTCGCATCTACAATAATAGTATATTTCATGGCGTCATGTTCTTGCAGTGTATAAATAACATTTCTAACTGTAGCATCTCGTTGTCCTGTCGCGCAATAAATACAAATAACATTTTTACCTTTTTGATGTAAAATAGTATCAATAGCAATAGCTGTTTTCCCAGTCTGCCTATCACCTAAAATAAGTTCTCTTTGCCCTCTACCTATTGGAATTAAACAATCAACAACTTTAATACCAGTTTCAAGCGGAATACTAACCATTTGTCTATCCAAAATACCTTTTGAAGCTCTCTCTGCAGGCAAAAATTCTTTGCAATCTATATTTCCTAAACCATCAACAGGTCTACCTATTCCGTCGACAACTCTGCCCAACAATTCTTTTCCCACAGGCACTTGCAAATATGTTTTTGTTCTTTTAACTTCATCACCAACATTAATTTTAGTCGTTTTATCAAGTAGAACAACTTTTATTACATCACTTTCCATAACCGCAACGAAACCCAAAAATTTTCCTGCGATTATTACAGCTTCATCAAAACCGATTTTTATAAGACCTTTGACCAAAACAATAGAATCTTCTACATGCGATACAACGCCAACTTCTTTTTCTACCGCTTTAAAACTTAAATTATTAATATTGTTTAATATTTTATCTTTTATTTCTATAGATAAATTTTCATTCTCTTCCATTAAAATACCTATTTCTTTCCAACGCTACTTAAAAATGTATTACTAAGCTCTTTTATATCCCAAGATAAAACATAACTTTTTATTTTCATTTCAATACCCAAAATCAAATTTGTATCAACATCAAATTTAATATCAAAGAATTTAATTTTCATATCAATTAAAGTTTGCTTTATAGTAGTTTTTTGATCCAAAGTTAATTCACTATTAGATATTATATAAATTAAATCTGACTTTAATGAATTAATTTCTTCAACTTTGTGCAAAGTTAATAATTTAATTTTTTCAAGAAATCTATTAACAATTTCCGTTTCTAAATCACTATTGGCCAAATTACTTAAAATCATATTTGAATATTTTATAAATAATTCACCAAAATTTTCATTAAAATTTTCAATTAAACTTTTTTCCTCGAACACCAAATACTCATTAAATTTACTCTTTCTTGTGGCAACATCATCTTTAGCTTTTTGTATTTCTGTTTCCTTAAATTTTTTAACTTCTTGAACAGCTTTTTTTCTAAAATCTAAATTTTCTTTTTCTAATTCTCTTAAATTTGTTAAATATTTTTCCTTAATTTGTTCACTTTCAACTAATTTTTTTTCAGTTTCTTCTATTTTTCGCCTAACCTCATCTCTCCTTTTATCAAGAGATGATAAAATAGGTTTATACAGAAATTTATTTAAAAGAATAATTAAGACAGTAAAATTAATTAACTGAGCAATTACCGTAAATAATTCCATATTGTATATCCTACTAATTAATTTTTGCTAATATATCACTCCAAAATGGATTTGCAAATATTAAAATCATTGAAATAACCAAACAATAAATAACACAAGACTCAACCATAGCCATACTCATAAATAATACTTTAGTAATATTACTAGCCTCATCTGGTTGTTGAGTAATTGAATGAATTGCTTCTTTTGCTATACCAGCTTCTCCAAAAGAACCGCCGATTGAACCTATAGCTATTGAAAAAGCAGCAGAAAAAATAGATACCGATGCTACAACTGTCAAACTATCCATAATACATATAAAAATGATTTACATGGATATTACAGTATGCCTTATTTCGAAATAGTCAAGATTAAATCAATTATTTATTTGAAGTATTTAATATTTCATCAATTTTCTTAGATAATTCATTATATGCTATATTTCCGCCAATCATTTTTCCATTGATAAATATTGTTGGGGTGAAAAAAATGTTTACCTCATCCATTTCAGCGCTTTGTTTATTTATCAAACCTTGTGCTAATTCTTTATTTCGTATACAGTCATAAAAACTTTTTTCTGTAAAACCATTATTAAGAGCTATTTCTTTTAATTCTTTTTCTTTTCCATTATCATTAATCCACATATTAGATTTTTTATATAATTCACCTATCAATTTATATCTATTATCATTATTATTAATACAATAAGGTAACATCACGCCCAATAAAGAACTCTGTTGAATAACCATTCTTTTTACGTATTTAACTTTACCTGTATTAACATAATCTTTCATTAAATTGCTAACAGTACCAAAATGAAAATCTTTACAATGTGGGCAAGTATAACTTGAATAATCAATTATCGTAACTGGAGCTGTCGCTGAACCAAATACAAAATCTCCTTTCAAATCATTAAAAACTTCTACTTTTTTATTTCTTTTAGATTTGGTATTTTCTTTTACAGAACCTTTAACAATATTATTCTCATCATCAATTTCTATTTTTTCTGATAAATCAGAATTTTCAACATCTCTTTTATTTTCATTAGCCATTTTCAGAATTTCCATTTTTTGCTGTTTTCCAATTTCTGTATCCCAGTAATCTACTGGACCTATTATTTTATTAACCAAAACAGAAATTAAAATAAAACTAACAAAAACAACCAACCCCCTTAAATAAGGCGGTATAAATAAAAATAAATTATGTATTTTTTCTATAATTTTCATAAACATCTCTCATTTTTTTCATAATTTTATGTATACAATTTTAAAAAACAAATCATTAATAAAATTTACACATTTAATATAAAATTGCAAAAATATATTACAATCCTAAAACTTTTTTAAATATATTAATACTGTCAGAGCTAATTAAAGTTGGTTGATTTTCATTAACTATTTCTAAATCATCAATAGCAGTTACATCACCAATTTCTACTTTTGCCATAGCTCTTAAATATAGTGAATTGTAATAAATCATCGCCATACTTCCTTGAGGTCGTTGTGTCAAATTATTGATTAAACCAATAGCCCTTGTTGTATTTTGAATAACATTCTGCATTCCATTTTTTAAATTAACATCACTCACACCATTTTCATAATATGTCATAGCAAGACCGTAATAAGCATTATAACTTTTTGGATTTTTTTCTAGAACTTCTTTATAACAGCTAATAGCTTTTTCAAAAAAATTTGTTTGGTTATAGATTAAACACAGATTAAGTTTTAATTCCATATTATCAGGATATTTCTTTAAAAGTAATTCAACATTTCCTTTTGCCTTATCATATCTTCTATTAAATATATCATTTCTCAAAACTGGAAAATATTGTTGAAAATACATTTTATCTTCAATTGCTTGCGAAATCGTTGTAGCTTTTTCATAACTAATAACTAAAAATACAGGTATATCCGTTGTATAATAACCTAAATTTAATGCATAAACTTTTATTAAATCACCAACTCTTAAATTTTTTGCCATATTTCCACTAATTGCTTTTTGAGTAATTAAAAAATAGGTTCTTCCTCTTGAAGAATACATAGTAGATGTAAAAAATAACCCAAAATTTGAATCGGCTAAAATACTTTCTGCCGTACTATTATCTTTATATATATCTCCGGAATTTGAAATTTTAAACCAATCTAACAAAAATGGTTTTTGATAAATATCGATATTCTTATCAGCACCCCTATATTCCAAATAGAATATATATTTTTCTGGCGGTTCTAAATATGTGGCAAAAGTTGAACTCGTAATATCAATTTTCTTATCAGCGTGTGTTCCTTCAACAAGATTTTTTCTTCTAGAACTATAACTTGTTATAAAATCATAAAAATCTACATAAGTAAAGCCAGCCATTTCCTCTTGTGTCATAGAAAAACTTGGAATTGAAAAAAAATTACGACAAATTAATATTATTAAAAAAACCTTTTTCATAATTTATAGTTTGTACTCATAAATCAATCATCATATATAAACTTTATTTTTCAAGAAATTAATTAAAACACTTAAAAATATATTTTTTGAGTATTAGAATGTATGCAAATAAAATTTAAAAATATTTTAAAAGTCTAATTGGAAATTAATTTGCTTAAAATTTTATTTTTATTTAATGAAAAATTAGATTCAATAAAAATTTCATTAGCTTTATTAATTATATTTCTATATTCAACTTTATTTAAAAAGCCGCTAACTTCTAAATCATTTCCGTTAATTGGTAATTTTGGGAGATTTAATTGCTTTACAAAGTCTAAATTTAAATTTATATCCTTAATATTTTGATTGTTCATTACACTATTTACAACAATTAAATGATAGAGAAAATCTTTATTATTATCTAAGAATAGAATTTTTTTTATTTCTTTTTCATTATAAATTTTGTCATTTTTATGTTTTACCAAATATAAAATTTCATTAAATTCTTTTTTTGATAATTTCCATTTATCATTTAAAATATTTAAATCTTCTATTTTATTCAACATTAATGATAAAACTAATACGGGACTAATTTCAATATTCAAATATGATTTTAAAGAATATAGAATTTCTAATTTTTCAAAATTAAATTTACTCAAACCACTAATCAATTGCAAAATACCATTTTTTTCCATAATTTCCAAAGTTTGAATTGGATAATTAGCATTTAATATTTTAAACATTTCGGTTTTTATTCTTTCACTAGAAAGCAGCGCTAATTTATCTTTAAGAGCAATTGAAAATCTTAATCCTTCATTATCTAAGACTGTTCCGTAATAACAATAAAATCTAAAAAATCTTAGTATTCTTAAATAATCTTCATTAATTCTTGATTCTGCACTTCCTATAAATCTGACAATTCCTTTTTTTAAATCATCTATTCCGTTGAAATAATCATAAATATTATTATTAAAATCCAAATATAAAGCATTGAATGTAAAATCTCTTCTTTCGGCATCAATTTTGAAATCATTAGTATATTTAACTACAGCATGTCTACCATCAGTTTGAATGTCTTCTCTTGTTGAGGTTATTTCATATGGTTTACCTTGTACAATAGCCGTTATAGTTCCGAATTTAATGCCGGTAGGGATATACTTTATTTTATTATTTTCCAATATTTGAGCAACTTTTTCAGGTGAAAAAATACATGACAAATCAAAATCACTTATTTTTTTATTTAATAAGAAATTTCTAACAGCGCCACCAACTATTCTGAGATTATCGGCATCATTAATATTAAAAATATTATTTAATATTAATAAATCTTTATTGTATGGAAAATCTATTTTTGTCATTTAATTATTAGATTTTAATCTCTAAACATATTATCTATTATGAACAAAGCACAAACTGCTAAACCACCATATTGTCCGTATCTAACCCACCTATCTCCGCTAAATCCGAATGCCCAAAAATATAAGCAAATTAGTATTGTTAAAATAATTGTTAATATCAACATTGGTTTATCTTGCATAATGTTAATTTAATTTTTTCTTTAATTAGAATACAAAACTAATACTAAAAATCAATAGATAGTGTATTATATATTCTAAAACATTCCAACACACTCACCAGAATCTTTAGTATAAAATTTATATATTTTTGGTATAAATTCAATAACTACATAATCTTTATCATCTTTACCTGTAAAACCGTAATTTTTCCACTCATCTTTCCAAAATTTATCTTTTGTATCGTGATCTTTTAATTCTTTTGCAGCACCAAATAAAGTTACTGCCATTCTAGTTTTTGAATTAAAATAATATAAACATACATTCTGATTAGCAGTAATTTGTTCTATTTTATGCGAACTATGGTGTGTTATAAAATGTAGGGGAAATTCTTTAATATCTTTGTTTAAGTAATTAGCTATAAATCTAGTTTCTGGATAATCATTTAATCCATGAGTGCAAAATTGAACCTCATCACAACTATTAATAATATTTATTATATTTTCTTTTAGTTTAGGCATATTTATTATATATTATTATTCAATAATAATATTATAGATTGTATTATATAAGTAAAGTATGATTTAAAAAAACTTTATAGGACCTTCTGCTCTACCATTAATAAATTGACTAATATAGGAGTTATCAGTTTCATTCATTTCTTTAACTGTTCCTTGCCATATTATCTTACCTTGATAGAGTAAAGCAATTCTATCGGCTATTTTTCTTGCTGATGTGATATCGTGAGTAATCGTAATTGTTGTTGCACCAACACTTTTTGATGATTTAATAATTAAATCATTAATTACATCAGACATAATTGGATCTAATCCTGTAGTTGGTTCATCAAAAAATATTATCTCTGGATCAGCGCAAATAGCTCTAGCCAAAGAAACCCTTTTTTGCATGCCACCCGACAATTCTGCTGGATATAAGTCAGCCACATTTTTATCTAGTCCAACAACTTTTAATTTATCTATCGCTATAGCTCTTGCATCATCCTTATATATACCTTCAGCATTAATTAATCTAAAGGCTACATTTTCCCATATTTTTAAAGAGTCAAAAAGAGCTCCCCCTTGAAATAAATAACCAAATTTATCTAGCATTTTATCTTTTTTAATACCACCAATCTTCGTGGTATTTATTCCATTGATAAATATATTACCCTCATCTGGCTCTAATAAACCTGTAATTGATTTGATAAGAACTGATTTTCCTGAGCCTGATCCACCTAGTATTACAAGCGATTCCTTATCATAAATTTCTAAATTTATACCATTTAAAACACATTTAGCATCAAAAGATTTATGTAAATTTTCTATTTTTATCTTGGGAATCATGATATTTTTTATATTCTCTGTTTGGAAATATATTATGAATAAATAATTTTTCAATACGAAATTTAAATTATTACTTGATTTTTTTTTAAATGGTGTTTTGATATTAGTAACGACTACTTTTAGTATATGTTGGAAAAAAAAGAAAATAAAAGAAAAAAATTGGACTATGGTCATAGACAAAGATTAAGAGAATATATTATACAAAACTTTGACAATATTAGCAAAGAAAAAGTTTTCGAATATCTTATATGCATGACAATACCAATGAAAGATACCAGAGTCTTATCTAAAACTATACTTGAAAAAACAGGAGGTAGTTTAGTCCAATTATTTAACAAAGATATTAATTATTTAAAAAATTCACTCCATCTTACGGATTCCGTAATCGCTGGTATATTAACAGTTAGCAAAATCATGTCTTTTTATAATACGGAAGAATTATTAGATGATATTGGCTTTGATAGTAGAGATAAAATAATAAAATTCTTTCAAAGAGAAATAGGCTCAAAAGAAACGGAATATATTATGATTTTATTTTTAAATTCCGCTCAAAAATTAATTGAAAAAAAATTTTTTGGTGATAAAAATTCAAGTATTGCAAGTTTTGACATAGCTAATATAATTACTATTGCATTAAACAATAATACAAAATTTTTAGTATTAGCTCATAATCATCCTTCTGGAAATGTTTCACCATCGATAGAAGATAAGGAAACAACAGCAAGTTTTGAAGAAACTATAAAATATATGAACAAATTTGAATTACTCGATCACATTATTGTATCATCTGACAAATATTATAGTTTTTTTGAACATAATTTATTAAAAAATAATAAATACATGAGGTAAACATATGGAAAAAAATAGATCTAATGGTTTTACACTAATCGAGATGTCGATAGTTATTTTAATTTTTTGTTTATCTATAGGAGTTTTTTTTGGTGCAAAAAAAATGATTAAAATGTCTAGACTTGCAAATGCTATAAACTTAACTGCACAATTATTTGACTTCGAAGATGATAGTTTAGTTTTATGGCTAGAAACATCAACCTTAAGTAGAGACAATAAAACTGGTTTACTCTATACTTGGAGAGAT
The DNA here is from genome assembly GCA_028688645.1 of Rickettsiales bacterium. Lineage (GTDB taxonomy): Bacteria > Pseudomonadota > Alphaproteobacteria > Rickettsiales > UBA1997 > CALXSC01. The sequence goes on along the minus strand of JAQTXT010000006.1, from coordinate 15,416 downwards.
ATAAGTAAAAACAGAAAGGAATTTACAAGTCATTCTGGAGCTTTAGAGTTTAGCGATAGTAAAGTATATTTTGGATTAAAATCGGTTAAATTTGATGGAATTAATTATTTTGAATCGCCAATTGCGCTTAATTTAAATCAATATACACTTTTTACTGTTGTGGTACCAGAAGCTGGACTTGCAAGTTCTACTAGAATTTTTGACAGCGGATTTGTTGCTACAGTTGGGGAATTATCAAACAATCACATTGTTGTTATTGAAAATACAGGTTCAGCTAAATATATAAAGTCAGTTAAAGATACAAATTTTACACTTTTAGCATCAAATCCAGATAATTTATCAACCCCCCAACCGCAATTTTTTATAGGAAATGATGGTTTTAAAGGTGAATTTTTCGGTATGATGGTTTTTAATAGAATTTTAGATGAAACTGAAATAAAAATAGTTGAAGAATACTTAATTAACAAATACTTGAGGTAATATGGATATAATCACTAAAATTAAAAATACTTTAATAAATCTTTATTCAAAAAAAATGTTTAGAATGTTAGTTGCAATAATATTTTTGGCTTTTGCTTTTAAACATTATAGTTCCATACCTAAAAAAATTGAAAAAAATCCAACTGCGGTAGATATTTTTTCTGTAAACGGTATAAAAAATAAAATAGAAAAGGAAACTTTTTTAAAACAAAAAAAAGAACGGGAATTAAAAGAAAAAATCTTGATTAAAAGAAAAAAAGAAAAAATTAATAATATTAATACAGACAATATCAAATCAATTCCAAATAATTCAACTAACACATTATCTAAAGCTATTGGACAAGCCACGACAAACTCAAAAACGGTCGCTCGCAATGGAGATTTAGTCATAATTGAAATGATATTATTTGATGAAAAAATAACCAATGTAATTAATAAAATTAATGAAATGCCAATTTTAATCAATGACGATGAAAAGAATGTTTTCGCAAAATATGTAAAGAATAAAAGAGTTGGATATTCTACAATTATTCCAATATCTAATGTTATACCAATGGATAAAGGTACGCCAGCCACTAAAATTGCCTATAAAATAACTATTAAAAATATAAAAAGTATGGGTAAAACCAATTAAAAGAAGAGGGATAAACCTCTTCTTAAACTATTTCAAATGTATTGAAATTTATATCATAATCATTCCGCCATTAACATGAATTGTTTGTCCAGTTATATATGATGCCTCATTACTTGCTAAAAATACAGCGGTAGTTGCTATATCCTCTGGATTTCCAAATCTATTTTGTGGAATTTTTGCCAACATTACATTTTTTTGTTCTTCAGTCAAAACATCTGTCATAGGTGTTTTAATAAAACCTGGAGCTATACAATTAATTGTAATTCCTCTCGAAGCATATTCTTGGGCTATAGCCTTTGTCATACCAATCATACCAGCTTTTGAAGCGCAATAATTAGCTTGACCAGCATTTCCCATAACACCAACTATTGAAGAAATATTTATAATTCTACCAAATTTTCTTCTCATCATTTTTTTACAAACTTCTCTATTCAAAATGAATGTTGATGTCAAATTAACATCTACAACCTCTTGAAAATCTTCAGTTTTCATTCTCATACTAAGCATGTCTTTTGTAATTCCTGCATTACAAACCAAAACATCAATTCCATCCATTTCTTTATCTACTTCTTCAATAAAGTTTTCTACACTTTTTAAATCTGATAGATCAATCTTAAAAACATAACTTTTATTTGGTAATGTTGCAGATAATTCTTTTAACTTCTCTTCATTTCTTGCAGATAAACCAACAATAGCACCAGTATTAGAAAATACTTTAACCATTGAATTACCAATACCACCAGAAGCGCCTGTAATTAAAACTTTTTTCCCAGTTAAATCAAACATACTTAATATAATTAATTCACATAATATATTTTTTATAGAAAAAACCAATAAAGTCAATTAAAATAAATATCTATAATTTGCCTTAACCACAATTAATTTTATTATTCATTTTATTTTGAACGATGGGAATGGATTATAAATCCATTCCCGCAGAAGTTTTGATATTATTAGGTAGTTGGGGTGGAGATCCGACACCATAAGCACCACAAATAGAAATAATAGATAAATGTATCATCTTTATTTACAAAATCTTTCTTGCATTACTCCAAATTCTCCGCTACAATCCTCAAACATTTTAAATGTATATTATTAATGGACTTTTAAAATCAGCTTTTTATACTTAAATTACATCTAACACGAGAAGCATTAGATTACTCGTTAGAAATAATGAGGCAGAGCAACGACCTGTTTGAATACCGAGGGAAGTCCTTTTTTATAGGGCGGATGTCTGCAAGTATAAGTCTTGTAGGTATTTTGCCTGAGATAAAGTTTGTAGAGCTGTTCCTTGGTTCAGCTGTCGTTGCCACTCCGCCCACTATTTCAGATGGGCTTTTTTAATTATTTATTTAAAAAATATGTTTACTGTTATTAAAATCCTCTTAATTGTGTGGTATATTCTATTGTTTTTGTGTTTTTTGTTATCAATTTACAAAATTTATCAATTAAAATGTGAAGAGAAAAGAAATTATTTTCCTTATAATGATTTACCATCTTTGGATGATTTTGATTAATTAAATAAACTTCTTGTGGCGTTGGGTCTTTACCTCAACACCTTATGCTATCTAAAGATCATTAAAAATTGAGTCTCTGAATAATTTTTAACAGATCTAGTTATTGTTTTCAATGATAGCTAGGTTTTTTGTTGAAATTATCTCGGACAGTAGTATGGATATCTGACACCAAAAAATTCTAATAGGAAGGGAATAATAGCTCTATTCTTGCAGAATTAGAGCTATAAAGATTACAATTAAAATTTTCTAACAGTTTGAGATTGTGGTGTTTCTAGTGCTGGAATTGCGTTAGTCATACCATTTTGCCTGCATTCTATAGCGATTTTTTGATACACACACATTGGATCTCTTACATTACTATCTATTGTTGCGGTTCTAAATGGCACTTTTCCCTCAATTAATTCTCTGTCTGCTACAAAAGTATTTATAAATATAGGACAAAAACGTCCCTCATATGAATATTTTTTATGTCTAATTTTGGTTTCATCAGTTATAGGATAAAAGTCAATCTTTGTTCTTGCTTCATTTGGTACGATAGCAACATATCCATAAGTACTTAAAAAAGCGACAACTTCTCTTCGCGAATTAAATTCTCCAGTGTCAATATTTTTGTCTTCATTTCGTTCATCAAATAATTCTAAATCTCGTTCCATATTTTTTTTATTATAATTAAATGTAAGAGGTATTGTATCGCATATATTTCACTAAATCAAGGTATTTGTATGTTGTTTTTTAAAAAATTAAAAGGTTGTAATATATGATTTTTGGATGATGGTTTTAAATATTTCCTTGTTATTAAAAAACCACTAGGTTGGCTAGTGGTTTTTGACAAATAGTTGAAGATTTTTTATTAAAAGCTTCCTTTTACGATTCCGAAGAATTCTTCACCTTTCATGCTTGCACCACCAACAAGTACACCATTTATATTTTTTGTGTGTATAATTTCTGCCGCATTTGAAGCTTTTACAGAACCGCCATAAACGATAGTTAATTCATCTGTATTCACATTTCTAGCTTTCTTTAGGATGTCTTTTATGTATTGACTGATTTCTTCGATTTCGGTTGTAGTTGGAATTTTTCCGCTTCCAATTGCCCAAACTGGTTCATATGAAATAACGATTTTTGTTAAGTCAAGTCCTTCAGTTGAACCTAGTAATTGTTCACCTATAACTTCTAAATGTTTACCAGCTTCTCTTGTGGCTAAATCTTCTCCAAAACAAACAAAAGGTGTGATGTTATGAGCTAAGGCTGCACTTGATTTTTTGGCAACTAAGGCATCAGTTTCTTTTTGATATTGTCTTCTTTCGGAATGTCCGATTAAAACATATTTACATCCCATTTCGTTTAAGAAAAGTGGGCTTATGTTGCCAGTGAAAGCTCCTTTTTCTTCATAGTGCATATCTTCTGCCCCTATTAAGACTTTAAATTGTTTCATTTTAGAATTATATTTTTCTGCAACTTTTTGTGCATAGTCAATATAAATGTCTGGAATACAAAGTAAAACGATTGGTAATTTGCTTTTTTCTATTTGATTTTTTGATTCAAATTCTATTGCAGATTTTGTAAAGTCTTCAAACCATTGATCTATCATGGCTTTTGAACCATTCATTTTCCAATTTCCAGAAATTATAGTAGTCATATTTTTTAATGTTATTAATAACAACAGCTATAATATAATCGGAAAATTAAATTTCAAATAATATATTAGGTATGGTGTAAACTATAATTTAAATGATTATATCATTTAATTGTCTCTATATTTTTACTATTTACTGCATTTATGTCTTTTTATATTTTAATAGTATATATAATTTTAATTCTTAAAAAATGTAATAAACTATTATATATAAACCATGAAACATAAATTATAAATATCTTGATTTTATTAAATAATAATAATATATATACTAGTAGTTGTGTTAAATGTGGTTTGAAAAAATATCAAACAATTCAATTTTTTCTTTTAATGCCTATTTGTTTTGTCCTAATAGACTTACTAGAATTTTTATTTTTACTTTTTTAATTCATACTATATTTTTTTTAAAAGTTTCAGCTTATGCTACTGTGTATAGTGTAGATAGTCATACTAGTCATATTGTTGTTAATAGTGGTGATACTATAGACATAACTGGTTCTTCATCGTTTACAAATAATTCAGATAGAAGTGATGGTGGTGCTATTTATAATAATGGGGGCACTATTAATGTGACGGATTCCCCTTTATTTGAAAGTAATTCAAGTAATAGCTTTGGTGGTGCTATTTCTAATGCAGGTGGTGGTTATATAAGTATAACTGGTTTTTTATCATCTGAAGGTATTTATTCTTCATTATTTACAGGTAATCATGCAAATCAGGGTGGTGCTATAGACAATTATAATAGTACTATAGATATAACGAATTCATCGTTCACAAGTAATTATGTAACTAATGATGGTGGTGCTATTAATAATTGGGGCGGTACTCTTAGTATAACAAGTTCCTCATTTGATAGTAATCATGCAGATGGTGATGGTGGTGCTATTTATAATGATGGTGATAATATTGGTACTATAACTATAACCGATTCCTCATTTACAAATAATTATGCAGATGGTTTTGGCGGTGTTATTAATAATTTGGCTGGTATTATCAGTATAACAAATTCCTCATTTGAAAATAATTATTCAATTTACAATGGTGGTGCTATTTATAATGCTAATGATGCCACTAATACTGGCACTATAACTATAACTGGTTCCTCATTCACAAATAACAGTTCTAGTGATTCTGATGGTGGCGCTATTTATAATTATAAAGGCATTATTAATGTAATAAATTCTTCTTTTACAGATAATTATTCTAATAATGCTGATGGTGGTGCTATTTATAATCTTGATGGTATTTTAAATATAACAGACGATTCATCCTTCGTAAACAATTCATCTGACAGTAATGGCGGTGCTATTTTTAATTCAAGTAGTGTTGTCAGTATAGCAAATTCTTCATTTGAAGATAATTATACAAATGGTGATGGTGGTGCTATTTATAATGATGCCGGTAGTACTCTAACTATAACGAATTCATCGTTCACAAATAATTCATCTAATAATAGCGGTGGTGTTATTTATAATAATGGCACTATCAATATAACTGATTCCTCATTTACAAATAATTCAACTAGTAATAACGGTGGTGCTATTTATAATGAAGTTGGAACAGTAAATATTAATGCTGTTGATAGTGATATTTTATTTTCAGGAAACTATATAACAACAACTTCTGTATATAATGATATATTCTTACATTCATATAGCTCTAGTTCTTTAGCAACAGTAAACTTCAATGCAAGTTCTGGAAGAAAAATTACTTTAAATGGTGGAATTGCTAGTGATAATGGCAATAGTTACTCAACTGTTATTAAAGATGGTGAAGGCACATTAGAATTGGGTGGAGATAATAGTGACTTTCTTGGTAATTTCACAGTTAATAGCGGAATAGTAAAATTATTGAGCGGTTCAAGTTATTTTAATTCATCAACCATTTCTACATTTGCTAACGGAACAACATTAGATTTACGAAATAATGAAATTAATACTAACTCTATTAATTTGGGTAATTTGGTTATTAATAGCTCTGATACAATGAATTTAAAACTTGATGTCGATTTACAGAACTCAACAGCCGATAAAATAACTTCAGATAATTCTATTGATGGAAGTATCTTAATTAGTAAGATTAATTTTTTAAGTGGAGCTTCTTCAACTGGTACAATAATTATTTCTGATATTGTAGGTGATAATTTAAAATCTAGCACATCATTGGATTCTTCTCAAGAAAGCATAGTAGGTCCTATATATAAGTACGATATAAGTTATGATAATACAATGGATACTTTAACATTTATTGCTAATAATAGAAGTAGTACTGATAGTTTTAATCCAGAATTATATTCTAATAACACTAATATGCACAATATTAATGTTATTCAAGATTCAGTTATAAACACTGTATTTTCAAGTTTTGAAGATACAGCAGGTATTAATAATTTTACGACTAGTAGCGACAGTGGTAGCAGCTTATCAAGTTTTAATGATAATAATACTCTTGAAATAGCTTCATCAGAATCAACAACTATTAAAAATAGTTATCTTAGTGATTATATAAAAAACAATAGTAATTTATTAGTAGCTAGTGCTAATAATTCTTTTAGATTAGTAATAGATGTTAATATTCTCAATATTAATGATAGCAATGATAACGCAAACGATAAAAAAAATGTTTGGATAAAGATTATTGGTTCTGATGATACTGCTGAATTTGATAATTTTGAGAATATTGATGTTAAATTCTATTCTTTACTTGCTGGTTATAATATTAATCAAATCAAATTAAACAATGATATTAAAATGTACAATGGAGTTTATTTTGGTTATTTAAATGGTACTCAAGAATATACAGAAAACAAAACTGATCAAGAAGGTGGATATTTAGGTTTAAATATGCTATTCAAACAAAGTAATAACTTGTTTATGGAATTATCCAGCAATATAGGTTTTATACGAAATACACTATATAACGATACTTATGGACAAGATAAATATAATAATTATTGGTTAAACATTTCTTCAAAAGTTGGTAAAAATTATAGAATAATGAGAAGTAGTTATTTTTTACAACCAAATCTATTGTTAGGATATTCTTTAAATAGATTTGATAATTATACTTCAAATTCTGGAGTAAGAGTAGAAACTGATGATATTAATTCATTAAGAGTAATTCCTGGACTAAAAATATCAAGAGCATTTAAGAATGATTATGTAGCTTCTATAAACACAAAATATGTTAAAACATACTTAACAAATATGAACACAAAAGCTGATGGAATATTAGTACCAGAACTTAGTTCAGATCCATATATAGAATATGGTATTGAGTTAAATAAAGATATAAAAAATAAATATAGAACATATTTTAATATAAACAGAAGAGATGGCGGTAGAAGAGGTTGGAATGGTTCAGCAAGGTTGGTTATAAAGTTCTAAGATAAATTAAATATATTAGATATAATTATATATGACAAATATTATTTAGTTTGACTATTTATATTCCTTTCTCTAGATCATCAGAATATATGATTATTTCGTTTTCTTTAGCATAACCAGTATTTTTTCTGATTTCTTCATCAAGTATGTCACTGTCAAGATTATTATCTTGTAGGTTTTCTATTTTATTTTTCATGTCGGTAACATCATTTTCTATTTTTGTAAATTCTATATTTTTTTGGTTTATTCTGTGTTGTTTGGTTATATAGCTTTTGAAACCATAGTGTCCGTTATATAAATGATATAAAACATATAGAATTAATAATAAAGTAAAAATGATACTTAATATTTTTTGAAAATGAAAATTATTGTTTTCTAAGTCGTCTTCTTCGTACATATTATTTTACCACTATACAGTCAACTTTGTTTTTGTTTGTATTTTTGATGTACTCCTGGCAAAATGAGTTTGCTTTATCGATATTTGCAAACATTCCAACTTGTAATCTATAAATTGAAGTTGCTTCATTTAGGTCAATTTTTTCAATATAGTAAGTTTTATCATTAAATAAAGTACTATATTTTGATGTTATTTCGTCCCAATAAGTTTCAACTGATTTTCGGCTTTTTAATGCTAATAATTGAACTCTGACTCCTGGTTTAATATATTTTTTGTCTTTTAAGTTTCGTATTAAGGAATTATTTCCTAATTTTTTTAAGTCATCAAAATTGGCTGGCTGTGTCTGTTCTGTGTTGATTGTGATATTAGTATTATGTTTATCAGTACTATTTCTGATTGATATTTTATCATTTTGGTTAATTTCGTCAATTTTATCAGACAGTAGGTCTTGATCATTTAAGTTTTGTGTTTTAAATGTTTCACCATCTTTGATTGCGATGCCTTGTGAAGTTTTTTTGATTGTTGGTTCAACATCATCTTTTTCATTATCGTCTAAAACATCATATACGCCAATATCAAGATTTTCAATATTTAATCCGCCTTTTTCATCAGGCACTCTTTTCACTGAATTTTTTTGTGCTTTAATTAAAGTAATCCCATCTTGAGTTTCTGAAGTATTACTACTGAAAATTACTTTGAAAATTTTGATAAAAATTAAAAGTGTGAATAAACAAGCAATTCCTATAAGAACAATTTTTATAATTTTCTTATGATTTTTGTTTTCTTCTATTTCATATATTTTAAAGCTAAAATCTTCCATTATATTCTGTATATTATGCTTCTGTTAAGATAATAAAAAGAAAAATATTAAATTCAATCATTATCACAAATGTTAATTAAAATATTTGTCAATTGAGGCTAGTAAAGAATTAATAATTTTTGTTTTATAACCAAAAGATCTAATCATTCTTTCATCTGTTTTGTTTGACAAAAATCCTATTTCAAGAAGTATTGAAGGCATGTCAGCTGATGTTAAAACAGCGAAATTACCAAATTTTTTCATTTCTCCTAAACCTTTTATGTTTCTGTTGAATAGTTCTCGTTCTAAAATTTTTGCAAATTTCTTTGAGTCGTTCATTGATTGTTGTCTTGAAATATCAACTAATGTGTTAATTGTGTCTTGATATTCACCATATAGATTTAATCCGCCTATGATGTCGGCTTTGTTTTCTTTTTGTGCTACTTGTGCTGTTCTTGTATCGGAAGCTATTTGTGATAGTGTATAAATTGATAATCCTCTAGCATTTTTATTAAGTGCTGAATCTGCATGAATTGATATAAATAAATCGCCTTTATATCTTCTGGCCATTGATGTTCTTTCTCTTAAATCAACATAGTAATCTTGACTTCTAGTTAAGTAAACTTTATATTTGCCAGTTTTGTCTAAGGCTTCTTTAAGTGATTTTGCATATATTAATGTTAATATTTTTTCTTTTGTATTTTTTCTTCCTATAGCACCTGGATCTTTACCACCGTGTCCAGCATCTATTATAATTCTAGGTTTCCTTGTTTGTGATGATGAAATATTATACATTGTTTCTTGTTTTTTTCGTATATTCGTTGTTTGCGTTGTTTTAGATGTTGGCAGCGAAATTTTTGGTGTGTTTGTTTTTGCTACTTCTATTGGTTTTGATAAAATTTCATTTATTATTTCATTCAGAATTTCAGGTTCGACACCATACAAATTGTTTTCGTCAATTAATTTTCCAATCAGATCTTCATTTTCTAAATCCTGTTTACTAAACTCAAAGTCAATTACTATCCTGTGATTTTTATTATCTTGACTTGGCTGTAAATAAAAACTTTTTAGAATTTTTGATTTAGCATTTAGATCAAACACAAGTCTTGTGTCTGTATCAGAAAATTTTCCTACTCTTATTGAATCTATTATTTTATCAGTTTTCACATCTGGTGCTGTAATATTTTGATTTGTACTTCCAAAGTCAATAACTAGTCTATTTGGATTGGTTAATGTAAAAGCATTAAAAGTGGCTTTTGAATCCAAATCAAAAACTATTCGTTCATTATTGTTTATTGTATTTAATCTAATATTTACTATGTTTGCTTGCTTTGCAAAACCTGTATTGTAAATCAAAAAAAATAATAAAAACGCTTTGACTACTTTCATTACTCAAATAAAGATATTTATATTAAAAAAAGCAAATTTATTGTATAATTGCAAGATTTATTTTGACATTAATAAGAATAATTAGTATCATGCAATTATTGATTATAGTTTAATTATGGTTGATTATATTTTATATCATTATCCTTTATGCCCATTTTCAAGAAAAATAAGATTTCTCTTGAATGAGTTTGGTTTGTGTTATAAGTTAGAGGAAATAAAATTCTGGAATAGAGAAGAAAAATTTTTAAGATTAAATCCAGCTTCTGAAACTCCAGTTTTAGTTAATAAAGAAAAAGACATTATTTTGGTTGATAGTTTTGTTATTGCTGAATATTTAAATACAGTTTACGGTCAAAAAGATGATTTACTAAGTGTTTCTTATTTGGGAAATGGTGAAGTTGCTAAAGCCGAAATTAGAAGACTAGAAATGTGGTTTGATAAAAAATTTTACAGTGAAGTTAGTAAATATATTTTGGAAGAAAGAGTATATAATCTCTTTTTGAAGAAAAATGTAGATATAAATACTAAAAGATTAAGAGCTGGACAAAAAAATCTTGATATTCATTTGAAGTATATAGAATTTTTGCTTAAACAGCGAAAATGGTTGGCTGGGGAAAATTTCTCTCTTGCTGATATTTCTGCTGCTACACAAATATCTTCACTTGATTATTTAGGTGAAATTTCTTGGAGTAAATATAAAATATTAAAAGACTGGTATGTAACTATAAAATCAAAAATTGCCTTTCAATCGATTTTGAAAGACAAAATAGAAGGATTTCAACCTTCTAAATATTATTGTGAACTTGATTTTGATTAAATTTATTTGGGAGATCTCCCGTAGGAGAAAAATATGAAAATTGTAAAACCTAAAGCGATTGTTTTTGACTGGAATGGAACATTAGTCTTTAATGATAAAAATAATTTGATAAAACTTTTACCAAATGCTTTTAAAGTGGTAGAAAAATTGAATGAGTTGGATATATTAGTTTCTGTTGTTAGTAATACCTATATTAATTTTTTGAATAGGACGATTAAAAAATATCAAATGCAAAAATGTTTTTTAAATGTTGTCGGAACTAGAAGTAACATAGAATATAAGAAACCTAGTAAAGAAGTAATCGACTATGCTTTAATTGGAAGTGAAATTTGTGATGTAAATATTGATACTGTTTGGATGGTTGGAAATAGTATGCAAGATGTACAAACGGCTTATAACGCAAATTTAAGACCGATTATTTTTGGTGATGAATTACTTAAACAAATTTTGCATGATGAAGGGCTTGAAAAAAACAAAAAAGCAATCTATCTTAAGAATCATCTAGATTTTTTAAAAATATTAGAAGAACTAGAATAATTTAAAAATATTAAAGGAACTAGAGTGAAGACACCAAAATTTTGGAAAGATGAGAATGTAATTTCATTTGTTTTGTATCCGCTGTCTATAGTTTATGGATTTTTTAGAAAATTACATGTTCTTTTATCAAGAGAATATAGAGCTAAAAATTTAAAAATTATTTGTATTGGAAATTTAACAGCTGGTGGTTCAGGTAAAACACCAGTAGCTTTGAAAGTTGGTGAAGTTTTAAAAGCACATAAGAAAAAAATTGCTTTTCTTAGCAAAGGATACAAAGGAAAAATAAAAGATTTTACTAAAGTTGATAATAAAGTTCATCTATATTCAGATGTTGGCGATGAACCGTTATTGTTGTCAAAAATATCTGATACATTTGTTTGTAAAAATAGAAAACAAGCGATTAAAATTTTATCTAAAGACTATAAATATGATATTATTATAATGGATGATGGATTTCAAAACCCAACAATCTTTAAAGATAAAAACATTGTAGTTATTGATGGAGAGTATGGCCTTGGAAATAAAGAATTACTACCATCAGGTCCTTTGAGAGAGAAAATTGTTGATTCTATTAAAAGAATAAATTTTGTTATAATGATTGGGCAAGATAAGCAACATTTAGAAGAAAGTTTTATGAATAATGGTATAAAAGTTTCGAGAGCTTGCATAAAAGAGAAAAATATTTCTAAAAATAATAAAACATATATTGCTTTTTGTGGACTTGGTAGGTGTGAAAAATTTTTTAAAAGTTTAAAAAATGCTGAATATAATGTTGTAAAAGAAATATCTTTTGAAGATCATCATATATATACAAATGAAGAATTAGACAAAATAATTTTAGAAGCACAGAAAGAAAATAGTAAAATTATTACAACTTCGAAAGATTGGATTAAATTACCACAAGAATATAAAGAAAAAATAGAAGTTTTAGAGATTGGAATTGAATTTTATGACAATGATGAATTTGTGGAGTTAATTTTAGAATGAAAAATAAAACAGAATGGGTTGATTTTATTTATAGATTGCAAGCTTTCGGTTTAAAAGTACTTGAAAAGTTATTTTTGTTAATTGGTTTAAAATGGTCTAGTTTTATATCTGGGTTATTGATGGTTATTTTTGGACCGTTGACACCACCAAGTTTTTTAGCTATGAGAAATTTAAAAAAAGTTATGCCTGAATTAACATTTTTTCAAAGATTTAAAATTGTATTAGGCATGTGGAATAATCTTGGAAAAAATATAGCTGAATTTGTGTTGGTTAATAGCATAAGTTATGAGGAATTAGAAAAATATATTAATATAGACGAGCAATCATTAAAAAATTTGGAAAAAATCAAAAATAGTAAAGATGGCGAAATAGTTTTTACTGCACATTTTGGTAATTGGGAAATATTTTCTAGAATCTTTGAACATGTTGATATCTCAATGTCTGCAATTTATAGAGCAATGAATAATAAATATGTTGATGATATAGTTTTAGAATATAGAAAAAGAAGCAAAGTTGAAATGATACCGAAAGGACAAAAAGGTATTATGCAATTAGCTAGAAGTTTAAAAAGTGGCAAAAAAATTTTGATGTTGGTTGATCAAAGGTTAAGTAATGGTATAGATGTTAAATTTTTAGATCAAGATGCTAAAACGACAGATGCTGTTGCAACATTTGCCTTGAAACATAATTATAAGGTTTACTCAGCTGTAGCATTTAGAAGAAGTTTCTCAAGTTTTTTCGATTTTAAAATAGAAGAATTTGATATTGTAGATACTGGAAATTTAAAAGAAGATATTGAGGCTACAACGATAAAAATCAATGAGAAAATTGAAAGTTGGATTAAAACCAAACCAGAGCAGTGGTTTTGGGTGCATAACAGATGGAAGAAATAACAGCCAATACTATTTACTTATTAATAACTATTTCCTTTAATATTCTTTATATTATATAAAAAAATAAAAAAGATAGATAATTAACAAGCCCAGAGATATTATTATAATATATTGGTTGTATAAAAATATAGTTGTTTCTTATATTTTATATTTTAACATTACTCAAGTTTGAGTGAAAAATATTCCTCGATTCATTGACAAATTTGTTCTTATAGAGGATCTATTTATTAATAAAAAACAATCCTATGTTAAGTATTTGCAAAAATTACAACAAGATATCAAACCTATTCATTTTCTTTTTATTATTGTTCTTCAATCAGTCTGCTACCTTTGCAGCAAACGCAACCTCTTGTTACATTCTAATAGAAGGTAAAGCTGGTTGTTCTGGATTAACAAACATCAATGATATTACACATACAGGACAGTTAAAATGTTTTACAATAGATAAAAAAGCAAAAGATTGCGGTGTATTTTTTAATGTTCTTCCTTCTGATACGGGTCAAGGTCTTACTACTGAACTTGAGTCAATAGATTGTACAGGATCTAATAAAAATTCAGAAGAATGCGCTAATTATTGTTACAACAATCCAGCTGCTGTTGAATGTTTAGATTGCGGTAGTTTAACTGAAGCAGAAAAAGAAGCATGTCCTTATTGTCAAGATGAAGAAACTGCAAAATATTGTGATGCTGAATCAAATGATGAAAATGGTTCTAGTTGGCCAAAGACTCTTGCTGGTGTTGTAAATGTTACTGGAACATGTTTAGATGGATATGAAATTGATACAGATACTGGATCTCCCACAAGAAATTGTTTAAGTGGTGGAATATGGGATTCTATAAATGCCCCATGTGTTTCTTCTAAATGTACTTGGTCAGCATTAAATTCTCTGACATACTCAACAGTTGGATTGACAAGTACTCTTTTAACAAGTTCAAACAATTGGTATGATGAAATAGGCGCTTCTATAACAAAACCAACAAGTGCAATAACATATTATGACAATGGAACGGTATATCAAGTTGCATGTCCTACAGGATATATAACGACTACAAAGAAAAAAATTACTTGTAATAATGGAGTTTGGAGCACTACTATAGCTGATTCTTGTTCAGACAATGCTTGTTCAACATCCACATTAACAGCATATAAAAGTTATTATACAGTTGCATTAGCCAATATTACAATAGGTGCTAGTGATACAATAGCAGGTAATTCAACAAAGACTTATACATGTGATACAGGATATACTGGTAGCATAGTATTATCTTGCGGTGCTGGTAGTGTAACTGGTTATACAGGTTCATGCTCTCCCACTTGTACAGGATCAAGTTTAGCTTCAAAAATATCAAATGCATCACAAACAGGTTGGTATATTTGTCCAACAAATAATACATCTTGTTTTTCAGGAGGAACAGTATCCGCAGCAGCTACACTATATGCTCAAAATACTTATGCATATTTGAGTGCATGTGATGCTGGAAGTACAATTAGTGGAACAATAATATATAAATGTACTGCATCAAATACATGGGCACCAGTATATGCTGGTGTATGTAGTCCAAATAGTTGCTATAGTAGTTCATTACCATCAATATTAACTCCAGCAACTCACTTTACAAATATGTTAAATAATACAGTATTAGCAAATGTAAGTTGGTATACTACATCTTCAGGTACAACAACTGCACCGCTTCTTACAGTAAGTGGTTCAAGTATTTATGCAACATGTCCTACAGGATATAGTACTGCAACAAGATTAGTTATGCAATGTGTTTTAGGTAATTGGTCTGTAGGTTTGAAGGGTGTATGTTCTGCAAATGCTTGTTCAACATCCACATTAACAGCATATAAAAGTTATTATACAGTTGCATTAGCCAATATTACAATAGGTGCTAGTGATACAATAGCAGGTAATTCAACAAAGACTTATACATGTGATACAG
>JAQTXT010000005.1:4300-27267 GCA_028688645.1 Rickettsiales bacterium | reverse complement strand
TAGAAATGCGATCGGAAAGTTGGGTGGAGATGTAGTTGAGATGAAGGTTGGGTGATTTAAAAACGAATAGTTTTTTATTTAATATTTTATTTTCCATAAAGGCACTTTGAAAAAAGTGCCTTGTTTTGTATTTAAGCAATTTAAATTATTAGTTTAGCTGTATTTAAGTTTTATTTATTTTAAATAATTCTTAAAAAATATTATTGAAAATAATGAAAAAATCGTGAAATAACGCTTGACTTTAAAATCAAGATATGCTTTATTACTTTCTTAGCAATTCATTGCAAAGAGTTCGTAGCTCAGTTGGTAGAGCACATGACTTTTAATCATGTTGTCGCGGGTCCGATTCCCGCCGGACTCACCATTTAAATTTCAATTTGTTTTGAGGTATAAATATCATTGACAAACAGTAATATGGTTTGTATTAAATAAGTAAGTGTATTCTATTTTTGAATAAATGGAAAAAGAAAGAATCATAGATGTTGTGTCGAATTCGATTATACCTATAGCTATAATTTCAATTATATTATTATTTTTTGTTTTTGCTTTTAGATTGTTATTTCATGTAATGCTATGGATATCTTCATTATTTTATGTTAAGGGCAAAAATGCGAGAAAAATTAATAAAAAAATGCCCAAGACTGATGTAAGTTCTTATAAAAAAGAAGAAGATGAGTTATTGAGAGATCAAAAGTCGGAAGAAAAAAAACTTGAGGAAGAATTTAAGTTAGATGGGGTTCAAAGAATTGGTGAAGATTTTGCAAAACAAGTTTCGTTTCTTAATGAAGATAAAATAGTTGGAATAGCAAAACCAATAGGTTTTTGGACTTCGCTTATTTTGGGTGATCAACTATCTCAAATCTTGGGTAGAGCTAGTGCTTTGAATGATAGATCTCATAAGGGTTTTTGGGTTAGTATGCTGGAAGCTCAATCTAGGGGACTTGGTAGAAAGAATAGTAGAAGTTTGTAGTTGATTTTTCAAAAGAAATCGTTATATTTTAAATGTTAAAAAAATATATTTAAAATGAGACAAGAATTGGTCGATAGATTGATACCAGATAAAACTCCTACAATAGAAGAGATTGAGGTGAAATATCCTGCTAGACCTGAAGGAACTGTTGTGACAAGAATTGCACCAAGTCCTACTGGATTTATGCATATTGGAACAGTATGGACTGCTATGACTGATGAAAGAATAGCTCATCAGAGTAATGGTGTGTTTATTTTAAGAATTGAAGATACGGATCAAAAAAGAGAAGTTAGTGGTGCTGTTGAGGCAATTCTGAAGTCTCTTAATTATATGGGATTGTATAATGATGAGGGTTTAAGAATTGATGGAAAAGAATATGGAAATTATGGACCATATACTCAAAGTCAAAGAAAAGATGTGTATCAAGCTTATGTAAAAGAATTATTAAAAAAGGATTTGGCATATCCTAGTTTTATGAGTCATGATGAATTGGATAAAATTAGAGAAGAGCAAACTAAGCTTAAAATTAGAACTGGATTGTATGGTTTGTGGGCTAAGGAAAGAAATTTAACTGAACAACAAATTACTGATAATCTTGATGCTGGTAAACCTTATGTTATTTATTTTAAGTCAAATGGAAATTCTAATAATAAAATAACTTTTGAGGATGCTATAAAAGGCAAAAGAATTTTACCAGAGAATGATTTGGATATAGTAATTATGAAGTCTGATGGGCTTCCAACTTATCACTTTGCTCATTTAATTGATGATCATTTTATGGGAACAACACATGTTGTTAGAACTGATGAATGGTTTATTTCAACACCTTTGCATATTCAATTATTCGAGGCTATGAATTGGAAAGCTCCAATTTATATTCAACCTGCACCTATTCAAAAACTTGATAATGGAGCAAAGAGAAAATTAAGTAAAAGAAAAGATCCAGAAGCAAATTTTCAGTTTTTTATAGAAAAAGGCTATCCAAAAGAAGTAATTTTGGATTATTTAATGAATTTGCTAAATTCTAATTATGAAGATTGGAAAAAAGAAAATCCAAAAACAAATTGGAAAGAATTTCCATTCGAAATTAAGAAACTTGGTGTTAGTGGAGCATTATTTGATTTCAAAAAACTTGATAATATTTGTAAAGAATTTATGGCAAGTATTACAGCTAAAGAACTCTATGAAAGATTATTAGTTTGGGCTAAAGGATTTGATAAAACTTTGTCCGAAAAAATGGAAAAACAAAAAGATTATTTCATTTCAATATTTGAGATTGAAAGAAAGAATTGTGATAGAGTTAGAAAAGATTATTGCACACTTTCAAGTATTTATGATGAAATTTCTTACTTTTTTGAATTTAAATATACAGAAGAGACTTTCAAAATGGATATGCCAGATATTGATTTGATTGAAGTGGAAAAAATTGTAAATGAATATATTTTAAATTATGATAAATTAATGCTAAATCATGATGATTGGTTTAATCAAATAAAAGAAATGGCGAAAAAATATAATTATTGTATTGATAACAAAGAGTTCAATGCAGAAATTCATAAAGGAAAGATTTCTGATTTTGTAGCTATTTTTAGGTATTTGATTACTAGTAAGAAAAATTCACCAGATTTGTATTCTGTAATGAAAGTATTGGGAAAAGAGGAAGCTGTTAGAAGATTGGAAGTGATAAAGTAATAATTAAAATAAAGTATAAGACTATATATTTTATAAATATGGATTGCGGACGAGCATTTTCTAAGTTCGTTTCACTCACTAAGAAAATCCAGCTCCGCAATGACAAAATCACTAGCAGTCCGTCATTGCGGTGTTATTTTTCAACACCATTCCCTCCCTTGTCATTGCGGTGTTAGGTTTGTTAATGAAATGAGCCATAGCGAAATTGAATTTAGAAACCGTTCAACCGCAATCCACTTTAGCAGGAAGGATTTTGCAAATTCATTCCTCAAGGTTTAGAATAAATTGTCTTAACAACAATTATTGATGGTTTGTGATTGAGTTTATTTTGAACGATGAGGAAGGGGTTACAAACCCCTTCCTGCTGCAGACATTTCGGGAACTCTGTCGCTTATCCAACTAAATGTCGTTAGACCTTGAATCTGATTCATTGGAGTAACTAATTTATTTCCAATTTTTTTGTGCTCATTTAATTTTGATGGTCTCATAAATAAAATTATTCACTTTTGCTTATATTCTATTTATTTTTTAAAATTGCAAATTGTTTTCAATTTATTCTTGCAAAATAATTCCCCCCTTATAACATTATAATTGCCTACGGGCAAAAGTGATGGCTTAAAACACCAAAACACAATTTACGTTTTGATCGTTAGGCCTTTGTTGTATTTACAACTCTGTAAATATGGCGGAGGCTTACGGTTATAATAATTCATACTTGTATGGATTAAAAGGTCGTAAGGGCTGATTGTGTCAGTTGTTTTAACCTCCGCACTTTTCAATTTTTTGATGGTGCGATTTTTATTAATTATTAATAAATAAGAGGGCTAAAATGGACGAAGTAATGAAAAATGACTTAACAAGTAAAATTTATTTTCTTGAGAAGAATGAAGAGAAGAGAAAGAAAATGGAAGCAAATACTCTATTGAATAAGGAGCTGATGGTGGTGATTAAGAAAATATTTGAGTATTATGTTGATAATAAGCTTAATGAAAGAAGTGATCTTGTAGAATTAAAGCGGATTGTTCATTTTGTGGTAAGAACTTGTAAATCTCAATATGATGCTGAAGATAAGTTTTATAGGTTGAGTGGGTTGATTGATAGGATTGGTAAGAAGTAGTTTTGGTCTTATTATGGTATTGGGAGTAAAACTCAATACCACATTATAGGTAATTATGAATTTTAATATTCAAATTATCGGATGTTATTTATTATCATAATAAACTATTGACAAAATCCTAAAATTTTATACTTATAGATATATAAAATATAAGCTGAATATTTTGAGAAATTTATTAATTATTATTTTTTATTTAAGTTTTCAAACTCAACTATATGCTTATTGCAATGAGGAAATGTCTTACATTGTCATGGATGGAAAAACAGGACAAGTTCTAGAACAAAGTAAAGATAAAGATTTAAAATATCCAGCCTCTTTGACAAAAATTATGACACTATATCTAACTTTTGAAGCATTAGAAAGGGGTGATATAACTATGGATACTAAAATAGAGATTTCTGATAGAATAGCGAATCAACCAAAATTTAATGCTGAATTAAAAGAAGGCGAATTTATAACAGTTAATGATGCGATTTTAGGTATAATTGTTAAATCATTTAACGATTTCGCTGTTGCATTATCTGAAGTTGTTGATGATAATGAATGGGAATTTGTTAGAAAAATGAATCAAAAAGCTAGAGAATTAAATTTAGAAAATACTTATTTCAAAAATAGTACAGGATTATCTGATGTGAGTCAAACCACAACGGCTTTTGATTTAGCAAAACTAGTTTTTAGAATAAAAAAAGATTTTCCAGAATATTATGATTTATTTTCTACAAAAAGTTTTATTTTTAGGGATAAATTATATGAAACACATAACCATGTTTTAATGGATTATAAATATGCCCAAGGATTAAAAACTGGTTTTACTAGAGCATCTGGTTATAATCTTGCTACTACCGCTAAAAAGGATGATAAAGATTTGATTGGTATAATTATTTCCTGCACAACTCTTAAAGATAGAGATACTTTTATGATTTCTATACTTGACAATAACTTCAATAAGAATTTAGATATAACTGCAAGTAATTTGGGTAATATAACTAAAGAGGAGAATTTTAATTAATATGATAATAAGAGTCATCTGCATATTGTTTTTGCTTATTGGGAATGTGTTTGCGTTTGAAACAACAGCAAAACAGGCAATTTTAATAGATTTCAACACAAACGAAGTTTTATTTGAACAAAATGCTGATGAGAAGTCTTTTCCATCATCTATGACAAAAATTATGACTGCTTACTTAATTTTTGAAAAATTAAATGATGGAAGATTGAATTTACAAGATAAATTACAAATTAGCAACGAAGCATGGCAACAAGAAGGTTCAAGAATGTTTTTGAACATAGGAACTCAAGTATCTGTTGATGAATTATTGAAAGGTTTGCTTATAGTATCAGGAAATGATTCCGCGGTAGCTTTAGCAGAAGGTAGCTGTGGCAGTACTGATGAATTTGTAAATCAAATGAATAAAAAAGCAGAGGAATTGAATTTAAAAAACACTCATTTTACAAATCCTGTTGGTTTTAGTGAGGAAAATCATTTTATGTCAGTGAAAGATATCTCCGCTTTATCGAGAGATTTAATAAGAGATTTTCCAAATTATTATGCAAAATATTTTCCAATTAAAGAATACAAGTATAATAACATTTTACAACCAAATAGAAATCAACTATTAGGAAAATTTGATGGAGTTGATGGTATCAAAACGGGACACACAGAAGATGGAGGATATGGTATAGTTTTATCAGCTAAACAAGGTGATAGAAGATTGATTGCTGTACTTAATGGTATGAATTCTGAAACTGAAAGAACAGAGGAAGGGAGAAAAATTTTAACTTATGGTTTTAATGGTTTAGCAAGATATAAAATATATGAGCAAGGGGAAATAGTTAAAGAAGTTCCAGTTTTATATGGAAAAAATAAAACCGCAAAAATAACAGTTAATCAAAACATTTTTGGAACTGCTGAAAATAAAAATAATATTTCCACTGATATTAGTATTAATAATCAATTAAAAGCACCATTGTCAGCCAATCAAAAAGTTGGAACTTTAACGGTTAAATCATTGAATAATGTTATTCAATATGATTTAGTTAATGAAGATGAGATAAAGCAAGTTAATATATTTATAAGATTTTTCTTAGAAATATTTTATTTTTTTAGTAATTTATTTTAAAAATTAATTGCTTTATAAAAAAAAGTATTTATTATACTCCTTTAGTAGAAACTGTTATTATTAATTGGGTAAATCATGCCAAAAATGAAAACAAACAGTTCTTGTAAAAAAAGATTTACATTAACAGGAACTGGAAAGATTAAATTTAAAAATGCAGGCAAGCAACATTGTATGTCTAAAAGAAGTAAAAGACAAATAAGAAATAATAGATCAGCTGATTTTTTATTTGGTGGAGATGCGGGATTTGTATTTAAAAGCTTCTTACCTTATGGTATAGAAAATAAGACTAATAGAATTAAAAACAAAGGAAAAGAAGAGGTTATATAAATGACTAGATCAACCAACAGAGTAGCTTCAAGAAATAGAAGAAAAAGACTACTAGACAGAGCAAAAGGTTTTAGAGGCAGAGCTAAATCATGTTTTTCAATCGCGATAGAAAGAGTAGAGAAAGCTTTACACTATGCTACAAGAGATAGAAAAAATAGAAAAAGAGATTTCAGAGCTTTATGGATTCAAAGAATTAATGCTGCAGTTAGACAATATGATATGATATATTCTACATTTATAAATAGCTTAAAAAAAGAGCATATTGAAATTGATAGAAAAATGTTATCAGAAATGGCTATTAGAGAACCAAAAGCATTCGAAAATTTAGTTAAAGAAATCAAGAAAGCTTAATATTTACTGAGTTTTTAGGATATTTTAAAAGGAGTTTTGTAACTCCTTTTTTTTGTTGTAGTCCAATCCATTGGTCTAAGCTAATGGTAGGTTACCAACTTGTATATATAACCAGATTATTTAACGAAATTATAAAAGATTATAGCTTACATGTTTTAAGCTATTTTGTCATATTTTGAAATATTTTATTTCTTTACTTTTTGGAAATGCTTATTAATAATATTGAATAGTTTTGGGAGTAATATTTAGTATATGGAAAGAAAATTATTTGGAACTGATGGAATCAGGGGAAGAGCAAATCAATTCCCGTTAACTGTTGATATGATTAGCAGGATTGGTATGGCTATTGGGGCTATACTTAAAAAAGAAGGACATAGGAATAATATCGTTATTGGTAAAGATACAAGACTATCTGGCTATATGATAGAAGATGCTTTAGCCGCAGGCTTGAATGCTGTAGGTATAGATGTCTTGCTTTTAGGACCTATTCCTACACCAGGCGTTGCTATGTTAACTAGAACAATGAAATGTGATATTGGTATTGTAATTTCAGCATCTCATAATCCATTTTATGATAATGGTATAAAATTATTTGATAGCAACGGAGTTAAATTTCCTGACCATATAGAGAAAGAAATTGAAGACTGTTTAGCATGTGATTGTTTTATGAATTTTATGGCAGAAGATGATAAATTGGGAAAAAGAACAGTTTCTGAACACTCATTATATCAACAAAGATATATACAATTTTTAAAAAATTCTTTTCCGCGAGAACTATTTTTAGATGGTTTAAAAATTGGTCTCGATTGTGCTAATGGAGCAAGTTATAAAATTACACCAACAGTTCTTGAAGAATTGGGTGCTGAGTTATTTATTATAGGTAATCAACCTAATGGTATTAATATCAATAAGGAATGTGGTTCAACTGATATAAAAAAATTACAGAAATTAGTTGTTGAAAAACAATGTGATATTGGAATTGCACTTGATGGTGATGCTGACAGAATTATCATAGTTGATGAAAAAGGTGAAGAAATTGATGGTGATAAAATCATAGCTTTAATTGCCAAAAAAATGTTAGATGAAAAAAAACTTATTGGAAATGCAGTTGTTGTAACACAAATGTCTAATTTGGGTCTAGAAAATTATTTAAGATCACTAGGACTTGATGTTATTAGAACAAAAGTCGGTGATAGGTATGTTACTGAAAAAATGAGAGAAGGTGGTTTTAACTTAGGTGGTGAGCAGTCGGGACATATTATTTTAGGTGATTATTCAACAACAGGTGACGGAACTCTTGTTGCCTTACAAGTATTGAGTATGTTAGCTTTACAGAAAAGTAAAAAAATCAGTGAAATAACTAATTTATATAGTTCTGTTCCGCAATTAATGGAAAATGTTGAATATGATAAAAATAAAAGCAATCCATTAGAAGAACAATCTGTTAAAAATATCATTGCAAAGTCTGAAGAAAAATTGCAAAATAATGGTAGACTTTTAATTAGAAAGTCAGGAACCCAACCGCTTATAAGAGTTATGGTTGAAAGCACTGATAGTAATTTAATGAAAACCGTCGTAAAAGATATAGTTGAAGAAATAAAAAAATATGTGTGATACAAAAAGTTTTGACAGAATTGGACTTATTGCAGGTAGCGGAAATCTACCTTTATTAATTGTAAAAGAGTGTGAAAAAAAAGGCATTAAGCCTTGCATAATTTTGATAAAAGGTTTTGCTAAAGAGGAAGACTACAAACATTTGAATTATATTACTATTAATTTTGGAGATGTTGGCAAAGGATTATCTTTTTTTAAAAAAAATAAGATTAAATATGTTGTTTTTGCTGGAGCTGTAAAAAAACCAGATGTTAAATCAATATGGCCAGATTTAAAGGGATTTTTACTATTATTCAAACTATTAAAATGTAAAATTTTTGGTGATAACACAATTTTACAAACTGTAATTAATTTTATTGAACAAGAACATTTTGAGATTTTGCCAGTTGATAGTATTTTGGAAGATACTAAAATTGCACAAGGAATTGCTGGAAAAATCAATTTGGCAAACAAAGATTATCAAAAAGACATAGAATTGGGTATAAAAGTCTTAAGACAAATGAGTGATTTAGATATAGGACAATCAGTTGTTATTCAAAATAGTATAGTCATTGGTATTGAATGTATTGAGGGAACTCAAGAGTTAATTAATAGATGTGGACAAATTAAATATACTACTGGCAGAAAGCCAATACTTGTAAAAATGAAGAAAATAAACCAAACAAAAAAAGCGGATTTGCCGTCTATTGGGGAAGATACAATAAAGCAAATTAAAGAGGCAGGTTTTGCTGGTGTAGCAGTGGACTTTGAAAATACACTCGTTATTGACAAAGACAAGACTATTAAGTTAGCAGATAAAAACGAGTTATTTATCATAGGAATGGAAAACAAACCTAATATATAAAAAATTTTGAAAAAATGATACTGATATACTTCAAGATTGAAGTCATGTTGAAAGTTTCTTATAACTTTTAGTGTAAATTCTTAAATTACGCTAACTACCGCCAGAAACCAATAAAAAACCTTGCAAAGTTTCACTAATTTTACAAGGTGTTTTTATTTTTTATTGAAAATAATTATTTCTACTTTTCGTAATTATCTTTAATTAATTCATTCAACAATCTTACTCCAAATCCGCTACCATACTTGCGAGTCAAAAAACCCTCCTGTTCTAGATAAGCAGTTGCTGCAATATCTAAATGAGCCCATTTTGGATGTTTATTTGTAAATCTTTGTAAAAATTGAGCAGCAGTTATAGCTCCACCATCCCTAGTCTTTCCAGTATTTCTAACATCAGCAAAATCTGAATCTATCTGTTTATCATAAAAACCACCAAGTTCTGATAATGGCATTCTCCATAGTGTTTCGCCGACTTCTTCTCCAGCTTGTCTTAACTCAATTGCTAAATTATCATTATTTGTAAATAGTCCAGCATATTTTTCACCGAGTGCTACACAAATTGCGCCTGTTAATGTTGCTAAATCAATAACTATTTTTGGATTAAATTTGCTTACCGCATAGTATATTGCGTCAGCTAAAATCATTCTTCCTTCCGCATCTGTATTCATGATTTCAATAGTTTGTCCAGACATTGATTTTACAACATCACCAACTTTCATAGAATTTCCAGATGGAACATTTTCAACAAGTGAAAGAATTCCAATAGCATTAACTTTGGCTTTTCTCATTGCTAATAATCTAATTAAACCTGCAACAACAGCTGAACCAGACATATCGCATTTCATGTTATCCATGCCATTACCTAGTTTTAGTGAAAGTCCGCCACTGTCAAATGTTACACCTTTTCCAACAAATGCAAGAGGAGCGTCTTTGCTTTTTGAATCTCCATTCCATTTTAAAACAACTAAATAAGATTCTTGATCACTACCTTGCCCTACAGCTAGCATGCTTTCCATACCAAGTTTTTTGAGATCTTTTTCTTTTAGCATCTCAACTTTAACACCAAATTTTTCCATTTCTTTACAAATTTTGGCGCAACTTTCTGGATAAACTATATTAGCTGGTTCGTTGATTAAATCTCTGCAAAAAAATACATTCTCTTTAATTATTTCGTTTTCATCATGAAAAGATTTTAATTCTTTAACATTTTTTGTAATAAAAGTTACTTCTTCAATTTTATTTACTTTTGTTTTTAATTTATCACCAGTAAAATATTTGTTAAAGTTATATTCAGCCATTGAAAAACCGAAAATTAAACTCGAATATAAAGAAATTGTACTGCCTGATGTAAAATCTGGACTATATTTTATATTACCACCTGTTTCAATCATAATATTGAATAAAAAGCTAATTTCTTTAAATTTATTTAAATTCAAATATTTGAATGTTTTAAATCCAATTTCTTCTGCTTTTATTTTATTGAATTCGTCTTCTTTTCCTAAACCAACTAAGATTAATTTATTAAAATTTCCAATCCTTGATCCGACTATACTTGTTTCAAAATATTTTCCCTTAAAATCAAATTCTTGAATTGATTGTTGAATTGGACATTGTTCATGTTCACACTTGCAAATTTTAATACTATTCAAAAATGTTTGAACACCTTCTTCGCTAAGAAATATAACTAAGTTTGATGATTTAATCTCTTCTATATTTTGAAAATTTTCAAATAATGTTTTCATATTTATTCCTTTTTTAAATTAATAACTCTAGTTTCTGACAGTACATCTTGCAAAAATGCTCTATCTTTTCTAATGAAATAAAATAAATATCCAATACCATATGCTGTATTATTTAATAATGTTGCGATATATCTTATGAAAGCATTTAACGGATTAAGTTTTGCTTTTCTTGTATGGACAACCATTATTTTCAATATTTGATTTCCTATTGTTGCTTGTTTCTTAGAAGATAAAAAAATCATAAAATATAAAGAAGAAGTAGTTAATATTAATAAATAAACTTTTGAAAAAACATTCTTATCCAAAACTTCATTCATAACTGTTTTTTCATTTTCCTTTCCTTGATTTTCAATAATAGCTTCTTTTTTATAAATATTAGTATCAACTCCATAGTATTTAATTATTCCCAAAAATGTATTGCTTAATATTATAATTATCAAAGTATCTATCAAGAAACTCAGCAATCTCTTTAATGGACTCGCATAAATTTTTTCAATTTCCTTAGTTTCTAATATAAAATTCTTTACTTTATCCATATTTTTCCTCTATTAATATTATTTTTCTATTTTTAGTAAACTTTTAACAAATTTTTCTGCATTGAATTCTTGTAAATCATCAATTCTTTCACCAATACCTATTGCATAAATTGGTTTTTTAAATTCTTCAGCCACAGAAACAAGAATTCCACCTTTCGCAGTTCCATCCATTTTATTCATAATTAAACCAGATATATTGGTAGCTTTGTTAAAAAGTTCAACTTGTTTTTTTGCATTCTGTCCTATAGTTGCATCTAAAACCAAAATCACATCGTCTATACCTTTACCATCAAGTTTATTTACAACTCTTTCTATTTTTTGTAATTCTTGCATCAAGTTAATATTGTTTTGCATTCTTCCTGCTGTATCTATTAAAAGAACATCATATTTTTCTTTTTTAGCTTTTTCTAAAGCTTTATAAGCAACAGCAGATGGATCCATTCCTTCTTTTTCTGCCTGTACCATTTCTACGCCAGAATTTTCACTCCATTGTTCTAGTTGTTCTACCGCACCAGCTCTAAATGTATCACAAGCACTTATTAAAACTTTTTTACCCTCATTTTTTAATTTTTTTGCTATCTTGCCAATAACAGTTGTTTTTCCAACACCGTTTACACCAACAAACATTATAATATGAGGTTTCCTGTTTAAATCAATATCTAATTTTTTTTCTGTTCCATGCAAAAGACTCATCAAATGTTTATAAATTATCTCTTTTATATCATTACTATTTACAGTTTTTGTATATTTATTTTTCTTAATTTCATTCAAGATTGTGTTTGTAATATTGAGACCTAGATCACTAGTTATTAAAAGCTCTTCTAACTCTTCCAACAAATTATCATCAATTTTTTTGCCAGTAAAAATACTAAATAATCCTGTTGAAATTCTATCTGCTGTATTATCTAATTTATTTTCTATATCTGAACTTTTAAATATTGACATTTTAAACCATTTTATTTCCCACTCGCAATTATCAAAAATTCATTTTAAAAAGCAATGTAAAATTTATAAAATGATTTTATATAACATACTTTAAGATTTAAAAACCAAAAGCTCACTATCCCCCCTCAAGATAATATAAGCTTTGAAAAATATTATTATTTTATATTATAATGTTGACATGAACCAAAAAATAAATATGATAACCCGCGTAGTATTGATTTTATTATTAAGATAATAACAAAAAAATAAGGTAAATTATGGAATGAATTAATTTTGATCTAAAGAAATTAATAGAAATGTTTTTTGAAACTGGATATGAAAAATATTTGGATTGTATAAAGGCGAATATAACGAGTAAAGGGGTAGTAAATTTAATTGCTAATACTTTATACGATGCTTCATCACAGCACAAAAAACAACTTGCTGATTCACTTATTTCTGAAATAATTAAAAGAATAAAACAATCAGATTTAAATTTTAAAGATTATGGTATTGCTAATATAATTGTTGATACTGTAAATTATGCTTCTTCGTCAGAGCAAAAACAAGAACTTGCTAATGCAGTTGCTGCTAGAATAATAAAAGATTTTGAAAATATAGTTGAGATTATAAATAATCATTTTATCCAAAAAGAAATTTTAACAATCTTAGAATGTTCTTCTTTACAACTAAGTTATCAACTTGCTAGAACGCTTAATCCTTTAATTAAGGAAACTCCAAATACAAAAAAATTAAAAACTACAATAAAAGATAAAATACAAGAAGCAGTAGCTTATACTTGTAGCGCACCGTTATATCCTGTTAGTGAAATTCTACCACAATATAATCCATCGCAAGCTGCTGCAGCCGCATCAGTATCAGATTTATCGTCATTACCACAACAACGATATTCACTTGAAGATAAAACAGCAACCGCAATTGTGCCACAACAAAATCGTCCAAGATCGTTAATGCGGATACGACGGTTGTCGGATGAAAGCATTGTAGTAGATGGATTAAATACTACTACAGTAGTTGCAAGTACACAACAAAGTTTTGTAGAACAGTTTAAAGAAAGAAAAGATTCTTCACAACAAGAAAAATAATAACATACAATAAATCTTATAAAATATCTCCTAATTATGAACTAATTAGGAGATATTAAAAACATTGAATTTTAGATTAATAAATGTTATTTTTTAACATATGAATATTATAATTTATCATTGAGAGCTAAAAAATTTTTATATATCTTATCATTTATGATATTATCAAGCTGTTTTAGTAAATACTATCAGCAAGATGAAGGTAATTTCTACAATTACTTACGCAATAATTATTCAACTTATGCAAGTTATAAAACAGAAAATTATGATTGGAAAGGGGCTAGAATATTCAATAGTAAAGCCAAAAAAATAGAAGAAGGAAAAATTGTTTTGCCAATAGATTTGCCAACAGAAAAGCAAATGACAAAATTTTTCTCAAAAAATATAACACCAACACAGTTTGAAGATATGCAACAAAGAATGTTTTTGGTAATCAATAATGAAACGGCAAAAAAAGAATATCCAGAAGAAGTAGCAAGTTTACAATTTTATCATGACTGTTGGATTGTTGAAGAGGAATATTATACAAAATATAGTCAAATAGCTAGATGCAAACAGGGATTTATTGATACGCTAGCATATTTAGAATTCAAACTTATGCTTTTGACAAAGGAAGAAAGAGACTTAATATTAAATGATTTAGATAAAGATGATTATGAGCCACAAGTTTTTGTAAAACCTAGAAAATATGTAATTGGCTTTGATTTTGATAGTTCAGTTATTAACGAACATGCAAATAGAGTTATTTGGGAAGTTTTAGAAGATGTCAAAAAAATTGATGGAAATTATATTATAAATATAAAAGGACATGCTGATAGAGTTGGTAATAGAAAATATAATGAAAAATTATCAAAACGAAGAACGCTGACTGTTAGACACTATTTAGTTAAAAATGGAATTAATGATTTAAAGATAAAGGAAAACTGGGATGGAGAAATAGATCCTAGAGTTATAACAAATAATGATTTTAAAGAAAAATTAAATAGAAGAGTAGTCATAACAATTGATAGATTGGAGTAATTATTATAATGTCTTTAGATGTAAAAAGTTCTTTCAAACATATATACATACTAGGAAAAAAGGAAGTAAAAAGTTTTTTAAATGATAGAATATTTGTTATATTTGTTGTTTGGGCTTTTACTTTAAATGTTATAATTGCTGCAGATGCTGGAAATTTGGAAGTAAAAAACGCCGCTATAGCTATAGTTAATGAAGATCAATCAATATTATCAAGAAATATAACGATGGGACTTAGAGAGCCTTATTTTCAAAAACCAGTTGAAATTTCATTTGCGGATATTGATGATGCTTTAGATAAAGGAAAATATAGCTTTGTTCTTGTCATACCAGAACATTTTCAAGCAAATTTACTCGCACAAAAACCAACAGAAATTCAGTTAAATATAGATGCAACAGTGATAAGCCAAGCCTATATAGGTTCTAACTATATTAAACAAATTATTAATACTGAAATATCAAATTATCTTCAAACTGGTTTGACAGCGAATAATGACTCAAGATCAATGTTCGAGCAGGTAATCAGAGTCAAATATAATCCAAATAGACAATCAGAATGGTTTATGTCTATAGCTGAAATAATTATGATGGGAACTATACTTTCAATAATGTTGCCCGCGGTGGCATTGGTAAGAGAAAAAGAGTCTGGGACAATAGAACATTTACTAGTTATGCCAATAACTCCACAAGAAATAATGTTATCTAAAATATGGTCTAATAGTATAATTATATTATTATTTGCTATTGCGTCAATGCTAATTGTGGTAGAAGGATATTATGGAGTAAAAGTACAAGGCTCTCTTATATTATTTTTTATTGGATTTATTATATTCCAATTTAGTATCGCATCACTAGGTATTGTTTTAGCAACTTTTGCAAATAACACAGCACAATTA
Organism: Rickettsiales bacterium; assembly: GCA_028688645.1. Classification (GTDB taxonomy): domain Bacteria; phylum Pseudomonadota; class Alphaproteobacteria; order Rickettsiales; family UBA1997; genus CALXSC01. Next base: position 12,015 of record JAQTXT010000005.1, on the reverse strand, counting down.
GCATTATTAACAGTGGCTGTTATGATGCCTATGGTATTTTTATCTGGTGCTTATACACCAATAGAATCAATGTCGCCATTTGTTCAAAAAATTATGTTTTTATCTCCGCTAAAACATTGTATGGATTTTTCTTTCGCTGTCATATTTAGAGGAGCAACAATATTTGAAGCTTGGCAACCAATGCTATTTATGGCATTATACGGAATAATTTTATTCACTTTCTCTTCATTGAAATTCAACAATTGGTTTAATAGTACTAGATAATGATAGACAAAATTATTGAAATTCTAAACAAAGATGGGCTTATCGCAATACCAACCGATACAGTATATGGATTAATTGGTAATCCAGAATCCAAAATAGCAGTTGATAAGCTATACAAAATAAAAAATAGAGATTATAGCAAAAAATTATCAATCTTTTTGAGTAATAGAGATAAAATTAAAGACATTTGTATAGTTGATAATTATATAGAAAGTTTTATACAAAATGAATTAAAAAATAACACAATAATCTTAAAGAAAAAAGACAAAAATTACTTAAATTTAATTTCCGATAATTATTTAGGAATGAGAATTCCAAACAATGATTTTATTTTGAAATTATTAAAAAAATATGGCAAACCAGTTTTTGCAACAAGTATTAATAGTTCTGGTGAAAAAGAATGTTTAACATACCAAGAAGTTTTAGAAAAATTTGGAATTAAGATAGACTTCATAGTTAAAAATGAAACTATTTTTAGTGGAAAACCTTCAAATATTTATAAAATGGAAAATAATCAAATTATAAAAATTAGATAAAATACCCCAAGGTAAAACCTATGGGGTATTAAAATAAATTTAATAAAATTAAACTAATCAAATTCTAGCGACTTTATAGGTATAACATGAATACTTTTTTCATCTTCTAACGATATTTTTTTCTTTTTTCTTCTTCTTCTATCTCTTTTTATTTTTTTAATTTTACCGCCATCTTCTAGTAATCTCTTTTTAATATAAATTTCCAGAGGTTCTTCCATTTCTTTTATATTTTCACCTTTTTCCAAATTAAGATTGTCTAATGGAATTACTTCAACTTTCGAATCACTTTTATTTAAAAGTTTTTCAACTATTTCATCAACAAAATTTGGAAGATTACTTTCATAAACTATCAATCCTGCAGCAGAACAAGGAACTATGAATGAAAAATCTTTAATTTTTGGTGGTGGAGAAAATAATATATAATCACTTATTTCTGGTCTCCTCATAACAATTTGTAAACCAGTCCAACAAGCTGAGAAAAAAGAAAACATCCAAAGTGTTTTTCCTTCATTATGTTTTTCATTTATCCAATTCAAAACAGCAATTACATCTAAAACCTCTTCTTCTTTTTTTTGTAATAGATCGATCATTTTACTATTAATTCTTTTAAAATTAAATACAAAAATCGAAAAATCATTTTTTCTTAAAATTGAGATAACCGAGTCAATTGCTGGTGGTATTATATCATCTTTACTTTCTGGATATAAAATCAAAACAATAGGTGTTGATGAATTATTACTTTTGTAATATTTTCCATCTAATTTGGAGCTCGGACCCTTAAAAATTATATCTGTCATAATCTTAAAATGGTAATTTCATATTCTTTAAATTCAGACCGCCTGTAGCGTCGCTCATTGAATTTTCGCTTACTTTACTTATTTTTTCATGTAAATCATTACAAGCAACAACTAATAAATCCTCAAGCATATCTTTTTCTTCAACATCAATCAATGAAGCATCTACTAATACTTTTTTTACAATTCCGCTTCCCATAGCTTGAATTTTAACTAAGCCATTACCTGATTCCCCTTCAAACTCAGCATTTTCTAATTTTGCTTGGTTTTCCTGTATCTTCTTCTGCATTTGTTGTGCTTGTTTCATCATTTGTTGTATATTCATCTTATCCTTTTTTATTAATCGATTCTATTTTTTTGCTTAAAATATCTAATTGTTCAGCTAAAATTATCATATTATCTTTAATTTCACTTCTTAAAAGCCCGTTTCTCAAAAAATATAATTCTTTTTTTAAGTTATGAGCAAAAACTAAATTCATTATTATAAAGATAGTTATTGAAATCCACAAAAATATACTAGCAATCAACAAATTTTTATCTTGTGTATAGGCTATTTTTCTTAACTCATCTCTACTTTCATCAATTAAAATTTTAGAGTCTTTTAATATCTGATTCATCTCGGTTGTTATTCTATCGCTTTCATTTTTGCCTCTTTTTCTCTCATTATAAAGCTCTTGCAAAAAAACAGCAAAATCATCTCTAATTTGATATTTTAAATCCTCAAATTCAATTTTTTCCTTTTTTGTCGAAGTTTGAATGTTGATATCTGGATCGCTTGCAGAAATTGCTTTATTTGTTAATAGTAGAAATAACACTAAAGAAACAATGGATTTTTTCATAATAATAACCACCTATTTTTAATAATCTCCGCCTCCGAAACTATTTATAAGAAAAGCATATAATTTTAATAAAATCAAGAAGTTTTTGACTTATATTCATAATATTAATAATTGAAAAAATATTTTTTGAACAAAAAAGCTTTATTTTTTAAAAAAACTGTTTTATTATTGGACACATTGAAATAAAAATGTGTTTTATGAAACTTGATGGTTTGACATTTGATGAAGCTATGGAACAATTAGAAAGCAAAATAGAGAAATTAGAAAAAGATGATGCTGCGGATAATCAGGAACTTTATGAAGAAGCTATTGCTTTAAAAGAATATTGCGCTGAATTATTAAAAAAAGAAAAAGAAGATATTATAAAAATAGCAAAAGAGAATAATATTACATTATCAGATATTGGATTAAATGAAAACGATGATGAAACTTCTGATACTGAAGATAATGAAGTAAAATAAATTACGGTGGTTTATTAATTTTTAGGTATTGATATGGTTTTAGAAGTAAATGATAAAAATTTTGACAGTTCTATCAAAGATGGAGCTTGTTTGGTTGATTTTTGGGCTCCTTGGTGTGGTCCTTGCAGAATGCTTTCTCCAGTAGTTGATGAGTTAGCTGAAGAAATGAAAAATGAAATAAAGGTATTTAAGTGTAATGTAGATGAAAGTCAAGAAATACCAGCAAAATTTAATATAATGGGAGTTCCAACACTTATCGTATTTAAGAATGGTAAAATGGTAGCTCAGAGATCTGGTATGGCACCAAAGAAAATTATCCAAGATTGGATAAAAGAAAATTTAAAATAAATATAAATGTATATTATATTTCAAATAAAAAGGTTTCTTTTCATATTTGTGGAAGAAGCTTTTTTATTTATTAAAACAAAAATAAAAAATAAAAAAACCAATATAAAGAATTTTCCAAAAGAATATGATATACCAAATCTAAATAGAGAAATCAAAATTGAATTAGATGAAAAATTCTATGATTTTTATTCGCTACAACCAAAAAATGAAAAACCTTTCTATATAAACTCACCCTTGTTTTGTTTAATAAAAAGATACAAAGATGATATATTTGATAATATACTGTCAATATTATTAAATTATAATTTTAAAATTAAAATTGGGTTGGAATTGGAATTTTATGTTCTAAATAATTTGAACAAAATTGATATATTAAGAGAATTAAAAAAAATCTTACAAAATGTTGAGAATATAGAAACAGAAAGAGGTAAAAATCAATTTGAAATCAAAACAAAACCTTATACAGATTTAAATGACTTGGTTTTTGATTATCAAATAATTTTAAAAGAATTGAATAACTTTTGTATTTCCAATAATTTAAGTTTAAATTTTGATGCTTTACCTTTTAATGACGATTGTGGAAGTTCTTTGCAAATTAATTTATCACTTGTTGATGAGAAAGGAAATAATATTTTCTCTAGAACTAAAATTGATAATAATTTGGTTGATAGTGATTTAATGTTAAATTGTATAGGTGGATTATTGAATAACTTAAACCAAAATTTGTTATTCTATATAAAAAATGAAAAATGTTTGAAGAGATTTGATTTAGAACAAAATATAAAAATTAAAAATTTGGATAAATATCCAGCTCCAACATTTATAAGTTGGGGAATCAACAATAGAACAGCAAGTATTAGGATTCCAACTCCATCAATAATAAACTTAGAAAAATATATTGAAGAAGATAATAAAAATAGAAGAATAGAATTTAGAGTACCTTCCGCAAGTGCTGATTTAACATTAACTTTAATTGGGGTTCTTTCGTCATTAATAAATGGCATAGAAAATAATATAACGCCAAGTGTTGAAAAAAATTCTTTTGACATAACTATTACTAATGATAATTTAGAACAGATTGAGAACAATATCGATATTTTGAATGATATTTTTAAAATCAATGAAAATATTTTGTTCTTTAATAAGAGATAAGTCAATTATAAACTTTTACACCTATCATTCAGTAGATGAATTTTCTTAATGAGTGATTAATTTAGAAAATATTCATACGGAATTATAAGCTAAAAGCCTATAATTACCACAAAATCATCAAAAAAAGCTTGCAATTTTAAATTGAGATGTTTAATCTCAGTATTGTGTAATAAAATTTGGTTGAAAAAATGTTTAAAAAAATTTTAATGTTATGTTTTGTTTTGACATTAGTTTCTGCTTGTGCGTCTAAAAACAAGGTTAATACTGAAGAGGATTATGATGTTATAGATAGCGAACAGCAAGCTGATAAAATGAATAAAAATGCTTCTGGAAATATTGAAGAAGTTTCTGTTCCAGACAGAGTTTATTTTGATTTTGATAAATATAATATTTCTAATGAATCTGCTGATATATTAAAATTGCAAGCAGAATGGTTAAAGTCTGATACTAATATTAATGTAGTTATTGAAGGACATTGCGATGAAAGAGGAACTAGAGAATATAACTTAGCTTTGGGTGAAAGAAGAGCTACAGCTGTAAAGAAATATCTAGTAAAACAAGGAGTTGCAATTAGTAGAATTAAAACAATCAGCTATGGAAAAGAAAGACCAATTTTTGTTGGTTCAGGTGAAGCTGTTTGGGCAAAAAACAGGGTTGGTGTAACTGTTGTTGCTGAATAATTAAAATTATCTAAATTGTTAAAAAATCCATCAAATTTATTTGATGGATTTTTTTGTAGTTAATTAAAATTATTTACTAATTAGTTTGTTTAAAGATTTTAATAATTTTTCTTTTAAAAATATCTGATCACTATCAACTTGTTTTAAAAAATCTCCAAAATTTTCATTAAAGTCGATAAATTTAATATCATTTTTAAATAATTTATTATTATAACATTTATAATCATAAATGTCGCTATTGAGGTTTAAGGCCTTTATTGGATTTTCAATAAACATTTTATCTAAATGTTTATTTATGAAATTTTGAATATCTTTTTCTTGTAAATTATTTTTCTTTAATCCAGCTTCCAAAAATTTTTTAGTTTTTGGATTTGAATTAGACTTTTTTAGCTCATCTTCAATATTTAGTCTTTGCAAAAAGTCATAACTTTGTTGTAAATTAATAGCCGAACCCGCTAATGTTTTGTAGCCACCTTGTCCTTTAATATACATATTATATATTTTGTCTAAACTACTTTCATGAAAATCTTTATTTTTTGAAAAATCAGTCCAGAAAAAACCTGCTAATTCTCCTTCTTTTTGTTCAATAACGCTAATATTACCACCCATCTCAAGAAGATTGTGATTGTTGATTTTACAACAGGAAGGGCTAGCACTATCGGATACAATACAAATTTTATCATAACAATTTAACAATGTAGGCAATAATTCACCTTTTGAAGTATGTTGTCCGTCAACTATCATTCCAAAATAACCATCATATTTTCCTTCCAAAACATAGCTTGGTATACCTTCTACATTACCAATTAAATGTCCTTCAAGCATTGCGTTATGAAAATGCGTCAACATCATAATTCTATTTTTGCCTAACTTGTCTTGCAATTTTTCAAATTTGTCTTGTGTAATTTTTGTGTGTCCAGCAGAAATTGTTATATTTTTAAAGTTATTTTTTAGTTTTTGTAATAATTCTATATTTTTTAGTAATTCTGGAGCGAATGTGAAATATATATTTAAATTTTCTAACGGTTTTATAATTTTAATAAAATCATTTAAATTATTTTCATTAAAATCTTTTAAATATTTCTGCGGGTGGATTCCTTTATTTGTAATAAAAGGTCCTTCAAAATGAACACCAAACAATTTCGGTAAAATAATTGTTTTTTCATTATTAATTTTATATTCTTTTTCACTGAATTTCGCTCTTTGAGCAACAATATTAACAAATCTTTTTAAATTATTTTCACTATCTGTGATAAAAGTTGGAATTATAAAACATTTTCCGTATTTTAATTGATTCAATTCGATTTTTAAAAATTCATCTATATTTTTAACATCGTTAAATAGTAGTCCAGAACCACCATTAACTTGAATATCTATCATCATATCTCTCTAATATTAATTCTTTAAACAATACGATTTGTATTATGACTAATTGAAAATAATAAGCAATTATAAAATTATGTTTTGAATTTTTTATTAACAATTTTTTTTAAGATAAACTATTTATAAATAAATAAAAATCAAAACAAAATTTGTTCTTGGAATACCCTGTGGGTTCTATATTGGAGTTGTTATTTATTTTTAAGATATTTTATTTATGGTAAGGATGTCCTTTTTGTATTGTGCAAACTCTATATAATTGTTCTATTAGCATTACTCTAACAAAAAGATGAGGGAAAACCATTTTGCCAAACGATAAAATAAAATCAGCTTTGTCTCTGACTTCTTGCGACAGTCCTTCCGAACCACCTATGATAAAATTGATTTCACCAACTGAATTATCTTGATATTTTGTGATTAGATTGCAAAAATCCAGTGTGGTAATTATTTTACCTCTTTCATCAAGAACTATTGTCTTGGAATTATTACTTATATTTTGAAGCAAAAGTTTTCCCTCTTCTTCTTTTAATTTTTCACCATCAAAATTTTTCTTTAAAACAAGTTCTTTAAGATTTATATCAAAGTTCATTCTTTTTTTGTATTCAAAGAATAACGCTTCACAATTTTCATCCTTAAACTTACCAATAGACAAAATATTAATTTTCATCGTTGTAGAGAAATATATTATTTGCAAAGCTCTTTCATTCTTCTGTAAGCTCTTGTCATTCCTTTTAGTGAATATTCATCAACAACATATTCGGTATGAGAAGATTCGGCTCTTATTTTGAGGGTTTTTCCATTTAACATACCTTCTATAATTTCCTTATCTTGGCTTTTATCTTTTGCCCATGCCATATCATCATTTGTGAACAATGTGTATTGCTTCCCATCAACAGATATATAAATATTGCTACTAATTTTGTATTCAAAACCAGAGTAAACACTTACCTCTTCATTACCCCTATCTTGAAATCTTGTTATAAGAACATATGGTTCTCTACTATCTTTGTAGTTTCCAATACTCTTATCTGGAAAAGAAGCAATATAACACTTTTTTTCTTCGCCTAAATCACTTGATACGAAAACTGACCAATCATAATATATGCCGTCCAATGTCTGTTGAGCAAAAGATTTTTGTAAAGAAAGAGTAAAAACAAAAACTAGAAAAAATAGTATTATTATACTATTTTTTTGCACCTTGCTTTTTAACTCCATTTTTCTCATTGATATCATCAATTCCTTTTTCATTTTTTAAAACAAC
>JAQTXT010000005.1:0-4290 GCA_028688645.1 Rickettsiales bacterium | reverse complement strand
ACACTCAATATAAAGAATGCTACAAAGTAAACTAATGTGATAATTTCCATAAAATATATAAATTTTATTATTATTATAGTCTCATGATAAATTCTAATATTTATTTTTCAAGAAAATCTTGTATAATTATCATATTAAAATATAAATTTTGTATTTTTTACTAAATATAAATATTATAATACAACAAACATTATACTATATTAAATATAGGAATTGAATATGTAATGATAAACACTTTAACTATAAATACAAGTCAAAGTATTTATCATATACATTCTTGTGTTATTTCTATTATTTATTTTGATAAACTTTTTTTTCTAATTCAACTTTATATGATTCCCAATCAGAAATAGGTTTTTTAGCAACATTTTGCATGCAAGCAGATTTTGCCACCGCAACAGCAATCTCTGTTAGCAATCTTTTATCAAATGGAGTAGGAATAATATACTCTCTTCCAAAAGACATATTAGGATTGTTATATATGTCACAAACATATTTTGGTACTGGAAGTTTAGCAATTTCTGCAATACTTTTTACCGCGGCAATTTTCATCTCTTCAACAATTTTGGTAGCTCTAACATCTAAAGCTCCTCTAAAAATGTATGGGAATGCAAGCAAATTATTTATTTGGTTTGGATAATCAGAACGACCGGTAGCCATAATTACATCTTTTCTAGTTTGTTTAGCTAGTTCTGGAGAAATTTCTGGATTTGGATTTGCCATTGCGAAAACTATAGGATTCTCTGCCATAGTTTGTAGCATTGCAGCTGTTAAAACATCAGCTTTTGACAAGCCTAAAAATACATCAGCCCCTGATATAGCATCTTCTAATAATCTAAATGAAGTATCCACAGCAACTTTTTCTTTATAAGAATTCATTCCGTCTGTACGGCCTTTATATATAACTCCTTTAGAATCACAAATAATGATATTTTGTGCGCCAATAGATTTAATTAAATTATAACATGCCATAGCTGCCGCACCTGCACCATTTATAACTATTTTTACTTTTTTAATATCTTTATGAATTAATTCTAATGCATTGATTATTCCAGCAGATACAACTATTGCAGTTCCATGTTGATCATCATGGAAAACTGGGATATCCATCAATTCTCTTAATTTTTCTTCAATATAAAAACATTCTGGTGCTTTTATATCTTCAAGATTAATTCCCCCCCAAGTTTGTCCTAATAATTTAACACAATTAACAAATTCTTCTGGATTTTCTGTATCAACTAATAAATCAATTGCATCTATATTTGCAAATTTTTTAAACAAAGCTGCTTTACCTTCCATAACTGGTTTTCCAGCAGCAGCACCTATATTTCCTAATCCCAAAACAGCTGTTCCATTAGTGATAACTGCTACAGAATTACCTTTTGAAGTATAATCATATACTTTATTATAGTCTTCTTGTATTTCTAAACAAGGTCCAGCAACTCCTGGCGAATAAGCTAAAGATAAATCTTCTCTAGTATTCATTGGTTTTGTAAGTTCTATAGCAATTTTTCCTGCTCTACCATTTTTATGATACAAGGCTGATTTTTCATATAATTCGTTGCTTTTCATAATACCCTAATTGTGCTGTTTTTAATAAATATATAATACATTAACTTGAATTAGGGTATTTGTATAAAATTTTCTATAAAAATCAACTAAAATACTTGGTTATTTTGAATTTTTTTATAATAAAAAATCAGAATTATTTATATAGGTTTAATTTTTCCGTTATTTCTTCAATTTCTTTTATCAAAATACCATAACTTTTATAATCTTCTTTTTTAAGCAAATCTTCTAATAAAAGTTCTTTTTCAAGAATTAATTTTTCCAATTTTTCTTTTTCTTTATTATTATTCTTTGGTTTCTCTTCCACTTTTTGTTTTTTTAATTTTTCTTCTTTTCTTTCACTATCTTCACTTTTCCAACCAATTTTTTCTAAGAAGTCTTGATAATTTCCTTCAAACAAAAATACCTTTCCATCATCAAAAACTATAAGTTTGTTTGCTATATTATTTAATAAATATTCATTATGGCTAACGATTACTGATGCACCTTCAAAATCTTCTAGTGCTTCCATTAAAGCTTCACAAGATTCCATATCTAAATGGTTTGTCGGTTCATCAAGAATTAGTAAATTACAAGTTTTTAATAATATTTTTCCAAGAAGAACTCTACTTTTTTCACCACCGCTTAAAATCGAGATTTTTTTTTGTGCTAATCCACCAGAAAACATCATAGTTCCTGCGATCTTCATAATTGTTGATTTAGGTATTAAAACATCAACTGATTGTATCTCTTGTTCTATTGTGTTATTTGGATTTAAAGTGTTTATATTTGTTTGTCCAAAATAACCAATTTCGGTTTTTGGATTAATTGTAATTTTACCACCAAGTTGCTTTAATTCTCCAGTTATAAGCTTCAAAAGTGTAGATTTACCTTTTCCATTTTTACCAATAACACAAATTCTATCCCCTTTTTCAATTTTAAAAGATAAATCAGAAAAAAGAATATCATCATGTGAATATCCAAATTTTAAATCTTCAGTTTCTAACATATTAGAATTTCCAACAAAATTTTGATATTTAAACTTAAACTCTAAATCTTGAATATCGGATAACTTATTTTTCTGTTCAGATTTTTCAAGCATTTTTTCTTTTGATTTTGCTTGTTTTGCTCTTGTTCCAGCTTTAAATTTATTGATAAAAGTTTCTATTTGTTCTCGTTTTTTATTCTCATTTACCCTAGAATTTTCATAAGTTTCCTCATCTGTCGCAATTTTTTCATACATATCTTGAGTATTACCAGTAATCTTAATACTTGAACCTCTATGAATAATTATCGTATGAGAAATAATTTCATCCATAAAACTTCTATCATGAGTGATTAGTATAATAGAACCTTTATAATTTTTCAAAAAACCTTTTAACCATCTAATAGATAAAATATCAAGATAGTTTGTAGGCTCATCAAGTAATAAAATATCTGGTTCAGAAATCAATAGTTTTGCTAAATTAAGTCTAATTTGCCAACCACCAGAAAACTCTGCAGGAGATTTAACTTTTTCTTCTTCACTAAATCCCAATTCAGATAAGACTTTTTCGGCATCCCAAGTTGCTTCTTTTTTATAGTCAGGTAAAGCAAGACAAGCTTCTTCAATTACGGTCTCTTCTGTAAAAGCTAAATGCTGTTCAAGATATCCAATTTTATAACCTTTTGGTATTATAACTTCGCCTTCATATTCTTTGATTTTCCCACATAAGATCTTAAAAATAGTAGTTTTGCCACTTCCATTTCTGCCAATTAATCCGACTTTTTCTTTTTCCCCAACTATAAAATTTATATCATTGAAAATATTTTTTCCACTGAATGATATAGAGAGATTTTGAACTTTTAACATATTTATTCCTTTTTAATATACTTATAATAATACTTTAGTATAATACAGTCAGCAAAAATTTCTCACACTTAGAAAACTAAATGTAAGATAAAAATCCCTCTTGAACATATTAAGCATTTCATAAAATATTAAAAATCTGCTTATAGTATATATCATTATTTATAATTTTCCATAAAATATTTAGTTATAGTGTTGTAAATTTAGTTCTAATATATTTGTAGTTTCTATTTATCATTTATACATTTGTAATTGATAGTTTATCATTTTATAAAGTACTATGAAGTCAAATGTAAATAAAATTAACAAAGGAAAGCCATGAAATCAATAATTTAAAAAATGTAGGGTAGGGGTGGGGTTTACAAATTGAGACTATAAATTACTTATTTATTAAATCTATTGTCGCAACTTCATTTAATTTTGTCCTTTTAACAATTCTACCATATTCATCAATGTAAGCGCTAATTCCGCTATTTGATACTCTTATTATAGGTATTTTATTTTCAATAGCTCTGAATTTTGCTGCAATTAGATGTTGATATGGTCCACTAGATGTTCCAAACCACCCATCATTTGTTAAATTTATGATAACATCTGGTCTTTCATTTTTATCTATAACTTTATTTGGAAAAATGATCTCATAACAAATTATTGGACTAATTTTAATACCATTTATTGTAATTGTTTTGTTTGCTTCACCTTTTGAAAAATCTATTCCTCCGTTTGTAATTTTGCTTATGAATGGTATATATTTTGAAAATGGGATATATTCTCCAAATGGAACTAAAACTGTTTTATCATAGTAATCAATTATTTCATTATTTTTGAAAATAAAAATACTATTCCAAACTTTGCTGATTTTATCATTTTCAATTTCACCTCTAACAGCGCCA
>JAQTXT010000098.1 GCA_028688645.1 Rickettsiales bacterium | reverse complement strand
GGGAGATGGTCAAGCTCAAACATCAATTATAGGAATTTAATATTCTAGAAAGATCTTTGAAAAATAAACTTTTTATTCTCTCATAGATTATTATCTCTTTTAGCTTTAAACAAAAATCTTCAAAAACCAGAAATGCGGTATCTTTTACAACCAAAATTCAAAAGACGAAATTAAGTAAAAATGTTTGGAAATTTTATAAAACAAAAAACCGTATTTTTTTACAACTCCTTTGGACATTCGATTATTTGTGACAAAAAAAAATAAGAAAGAGGCTCTGTTATCTATAATCCCCTTAATTGTTTCAGAATAAACTTTAATTAATAAAATAGTTAAATCATTTAAAGATCTTATTTAAAGTTCAACAGATCGTTATTCAAAACAACTGAAAAACCACTTTTAAAAAGATGACAAAAAAGATTTAAATAGAAAAAATCTCATGCTTTAATTATTTAATGAGCTGACAAAAAAAAAAAAATTGAAATTATAATTATAATTAAAATTGAAGAATGAAAAATTAAAATCTTAAAATCAGATAGAAAATAAAGCTTAAACAAAAAACTAAAATTCTGATGAATCTGATACACAAAATAAATTGTAAGAAGATACCATATAATTGAATAAACTTTTCAAATTCAATAAAAAATAGATTTAAGCTTTTATTGATAAAAGACTTTTTGACATAGATGACATAGAAGAAAACAAAATCAAGCTCTTGCTGCCAGCCGATTTGATTACAAAAGTCTTAGTTGAATATTTTACTGATCATCTTGATTACATTTTGAAAAAAATTAAAAATTTTTTGTAAAATAAATTAAGACAAGGATAATATGGCTATTTAATTGAAAACTTATTTTTATTGGTATTCAATCGCGGAGATGTAGATTTTCGCTTATATTGGAAAGAATCTATTGAATAGAAAAATCTTTATGAAGATTTTTAGATAAAAAGAAGTTCAGTCTATGGTTTTTTACCAATACAAAACAAGACAAATTAAATTAAAGTAAATTTCATGGATAAGTTAAAACCTTCATTACTTCAAATGATTAGGGAAAATTCCCAATGTGCAGTTATATTGCCAATAAAAAAAATATATATGAATGAATAAAATCCATAAATAAAACAAATAAGATTTTTAGATGTTTTAAACTCCAAAAGTAAGTCGATAGATGCTATTTTCATTAAATTAAAGAAAATTTCATAGTATTAAGTAATAAATATTTGGGCTATTGATTTTACAACAAGTAAAACAGGAATAAGCAAAAAGATTTAAAAATTTATTGAAATATTCCTTGGTTTCTAAGATTGTGCAATTAATACCTGTATCTTAGACAATAAAAAATTTTTTGTCTAATTGAATTATTTTGTTTTAGGTTCTCAAAAATAAATTCAGTAAAGTAATGTAAAATTTAATCTCCAAAATAGTTTAACAACAAATTAAATAACATTTAAAATTCAATCTTAACCAAATATATTGCAAGTTAACCAGTAGTTTCAATAATTACTTTTAAAAAAAGTTGGCTATATATGTCTTTAAAATGGAGTAGAGTTTACAAACGCAGATTAATAGGCCGTAAAATAATTTAAAGCAATACTTGATGGACAACCCAAATCTGGTCAAAAGAAAAATAAAAAATAAAAGAAAAAAAATTGAATTCAAAGAAAATTATGTAATTAAATAAAAACAAGCAAAGAAATATTGATTTTTTATTTTTTATTTGATAATATACATTAAGAAAATTATTTTATCCTTTATTTTTTAGATTAACTCATTATGAATCATTCAGTCAGCACATTAACTGGGAAAATAAAAATAAAAATCGTTTTTTTAGGCAACCAATCTGTAGGAAAGTCCAGCGTTATCGAAAAGTATGTTCATAACAGATTTGACGAAAGCTCTCATGTAAATATTAATTGATTCAAGCCAACCGTTGGAATTGATTTCTTAGCTAAAAATATCACGCATAAAAATAAAAACTATCGTATTCAGTTGTGGGATACTGCAGGCCAGTAGCGTTTTAAATCATTAATTCCATCTTATTTAAAAGACGCTCAATGTGCTCTTATTTTGTTTGATATAACCAATAAGACAACTTTTGAAAATATTGAAAACTGGCTGCAAATGTACAATTAAAATAAAACTGGAGCTGGCTTTACACTTTTGATTGGTAATAAAATTGATCTTGAAAGAGATCGTGAAGTATCTCAATAACAAGCAAAAGTTAAGGCCACTGAGCTTGGCATGCATTACTTTTAAATATCAGCAAAAACAGGATAAAATATATAAACTCTTTTTTCAAATCTTTTAGACATTATCAGTGAAAACTCGTTTGATCCTTCCAAGTTTATTATTCCTAAGCACAATGAACCTGAAAAAATCGATTAAGTTGAATAGAAAAATGAAGAAGATAAGGAAAAAACACAAAAATAGACCAAAATTACCTCTGCCTCAAAACAATAACCGTCAAAATAAGACAATAAAACAATTCGCCTCGAGAACAAAAAATAAAAATCCAAAACACAGCAAAAAGCCTGTTGCTGATCTCACCAATAATATCGAATTTTCAAAAAGCAACAATGAGTAAATGAGTATAATGATGTTAAATAATCATTTTTTTCTTGATTCGATCTTCTTAGCATAGAATTCGAGTTCTCTTCCTTCCAAGATGTAACCATCAGATCTTCCTGATTGACCAGGTCTTGAGCTGATACAAGCGAGAAGTCTTTGTTGACCGAATTGATCGGAGACTCTAGTATCAATCACTCTGTCTTTTTGTCTTTATCCGATTCTCTTTTGAGCTCTGTCTGATCTCTTCTTTTCTTCAACTTTAGCTTCCTTTCCTTTTTTGGTAACTAAGTTGACTCCGTAACTGTTCGAATACCATTGTGAGAATGGGGTGGCATCAATTTGAACAATACAGTTCTTGACGAGAGTTTTGGTTCTGACAAGTTCGTTGTTAGAAGCGTTATAGACGACGTCGATGATTCTGGTTTTTCTGGTGACTGATTCTGAGGCCCAGTTGAAGTTTCCTTATTTAAGTCTGAGGGCTCTGAATTTATAATTTCCACCTCTGACTCTGACTCTTCTAACTCTAGACTTGTCATTGACGAGCTTAGTATTTGATACTGGTCTGGCTTTTTAGAAAGCTCTTTTCTTTTTATGAACTGGCATTTTGCCACCAGTTGATCTTCTCTTATGTCTTGAATCTCTTGAGATACCCATTTTTTATTTTTATCACAAAAATATGATTTATTAATTAAAAATATTTCAATTCTTTTTATTTATTAAAATCTTAACCACTTACTTACTTACTTTTTTGACTTTTGATTTTTTAAAATCTCATGAGAGTTAAATGCAAAGTGTAAAATGATTTCCTTTGGCAAATTATTACGACCAAAATATCAGAAAAAGTGGACGAAGATTAAATATGGACAAAATCATTTTTTCTTTCTTTCGACACCGACTGTTTTTCCTCTTCTACCGGTGGTCTTGGTGTGTTGACCTCTGACCTTGAGTCCCCATTTGTGTCTGATACCCTTGTTACATCTGATCTTGTACAATCTTTCGATGTCTTCTCTGAGTTTGGTTTCGAGAATGTTGGAAGCGACTTGAAGGTTCTTTCCTTCCTTGTAATCTTTTTGTCTGTTGAGGAACCATCTTGGGACACCGTGTCCTTCTGGATCGTTGATGATGTTGGCAATACCATCACATTGGGTTTCGGTCAATTATCCGGCTCTGAGTCTTGGATTGATTCTGAGAATTTTGCAGATAAGGAATCCAAATCTTCTTCCAACACCTTTAATTTTATCAAGAGCATAAGGAATGGTTCTTTTACCATCAATATTGGTGTTGAGGATACGATGAATGTGCTTGAAGTTAGTATCGGCGTCTTCAATAATGAGTGACATTTTACGTTTAGAAATAAATGGTTTATAATTGATTAAAACAAACAATATTTATTTTAATTTTTTTATGATTTTATCTAAAGTAGTAATAATTATTTATGTCACATTAAAATACATCAATTTTATCAATTAAGTCGTTAGTAATTCTTTTAAGTTATGAATTAAGCCTTTCAAAAGAATGTCTTATGCAAAAGTGCAATATTTCTCTCTAAATTCTATTGAACCTCTTCGTAAATCCATCTCTTGAAATAAACAAAGTCGAACGTGTGGGGGAATTCTATTTTCTTCTTTTTAAGCCATTGTGAAAAAAATGGAAAGTGATCTAAAACTTCCTTTCTGTTGAAGATCCTATTTATCATATGGCAACAGAACAGTCTCATTTTTATCTTATTTCTTAAATGTGGATCAATTTTCTTGTTTTCATGAATTGACTTAAAAATGTATGATGTTGTCGATCGATAAGAAAACTTGAGTTCATCAAATGATTTTTAATTTATGTCAAGTTTATAACCTTTTTAAAAGTTTTTGATTGGAATGTGCTGCAAAATATTTTTTACTTCGTTATAAGTGTCTTCATAAATCAACTGAGTTTTCATGTTTTATTCTTAAAGTTTCGATACATACTTTTTGAAATCACTGGTTTTAATGCATTAGTTCCATTTATGAGCTTCAATTCCAGCCTCTTGAAGACTTTCAGGTATCTTACCTCGCTGTAAGTCATTTAACAAAGGGACTGCATAAAACAAGTAAGCTTTGAGAAGGTAAAATTTGGTCGCTAATCTTTCAGCAAAACTCAAATAAGAGGAGTAATTATCAAAAAGTTCGTAAGCGCATTATCTCAAATAGTAAACTCTGTCAACTTAAAATTTGATTTCTTCAAGTTACCTTTCCAAATGTTTGTACTCATTACTGACTCCTTTTTTCTTTAGCAAAGCTGCTCTTGACTCATCTTCTGGTTACATATCATTTTCCAAACCATAATCTTCGTTAAACTCTTCGTCTTTGAAATTCTATCCTTTCTTTTCAAGTTTGTTGTAAAACTAAGTATTTGCTTAGAAATCTTTTGAATAATCGATAAAAAGAGGATGCTTAGCAATGTTTGAAAAAGTGATTCTTTTTTTACTATCAAGCACAAAGATTTTTTTGAAAAAGTCTTCAACATCTGGAGTCACATCTTTCAGTTTTTATTTTTTTCCTAATGTATTTGCAACACTAAAAAATGGTGTACATCTTCTTGTAATTTCAGCTTTCATGTCGTGACCTTAATAAATTAAAATGTACCTTTGAATGGATACTCAGCAAATAACATGAAATAAAACAGAACGCCCAGAGCCCAAATATCAACTGAAATTCCATAGTAAGAACTGCTCAGAATTTAAGGGGCCATATATTTTTATGTACCACAATGTGTTTTTGCGGCACTACCTCCGATTGATCGAGCAAACCCAAAGTCAGCAATTTTATAAAAAATTTAATTGTTTTTATCTCCTTTTTTGAGAAGCACATTTTATGATTTAATGTCCCTATGAACAAAGTCTTTTTAATGTATACATTTAAGCCCTTTTATGACTTAAACAATGACTTTAAGAGATTCATTTAAAGTGAAAGTTTTTCCGTTCAATTTGGCCTGATAAGTGAGCAAATTTCCCATCTCACAGTACTCCATAATGATGATAATAAAATCGGGAGCTGAATAAAAATGGAATTACTTGAAAATTGATCTTCATATCTGACAATATTTGGATGATTCAGTTTGCTCATAATCTCGATTTACTGATCAATATATTTTTTCAAAAAAGGTTTCTTTTTTAGCTGAATCTTGTTTATGATCTTGATGGCTGAGTACTTATCAGTTTTTTCTACAATAAAATAATGGTCTACTATTCTTTGCCAATACGACTTAACCAAAAGCTCCCTTCCCAATCGATTTGATAACTTCATAGTTCTGATCCTAAAGAACCTTTCTCATGTCATCAAACTTTTTCTTCTCCATTTTTAAAATAATATTTTAAAGTTTAACTTTGTTCTTAAAACCTAATTTATCAAAATTTGTATTATTTTAATTGATTTCTCCCAAAAAAAAATATTTTCAATTCTAAGAGTCTTCTAATTTTTATTGTTGACTTTGAAATTCTTCAATTTATGCAGTTAGTAACATCAATCGAAAACCGATACAAAAAAAGTGACTTAAATTTTTATTTTATTAAAATCGTACATAAAAAGCT
>JAQTXT010000097.1 GCA_028688645.1 Rickettsiales bacterium | reverse complement strand
ATTAAGTTTTGATTTTTAATTAGATTTAGTCAAGATTGTAATACCCCACTGCTTGCGGTGGGGTTGTCATTTATTTATATTATAATTTTCACAATTCATATCTAAAATATTTTTCTTCACAATTTTAAATATATATAATTGACTTTTTAAGTAAAGGTAATTATATGTTAAGGAAGCCTACTGTCATTATCGCAAAAGGAAAACGATGAATATTAAAGAAACCAAAACAAATGTTGAAAATACTAAAGATAAAGGTAAAAAAGACGAAACAGGAGAAAAAACTCCATACAGTGCATTTTATTACAAAAAAGACAGACTAAGTCAAATACGAGGCTTTTGTTCTCTAGTGCAAGAAGGTGATATAGTAAAAGCAGCCCACAAATCAGGTGTTGAATCAGCAACAATCAGCAAACAAATAAAAGCCCTACAAAGAGACCTAGGAGCTCACCTATTTCAAGAAAAGCAAAATCTCAAAGGCAGACTAGTTTTATCAGAAGAGGGTATGAGATTTTATGAAAGAGCTATTTTATTGGTTCACGGGATGGATAGTATATACAGAGAATTCGCTGCTAATATGGAATATGAAAGAAATAATATTTTGAGAATTGCGGGAGTAAACTTTGTTTTGTCAGATATTTTGCCAAAATATATATACAAATTAAAAGCGATGAGTGAATTTAAAGATTTGGTTATTGAAATTTGCGATATACCAAGAGAAGAAGCTTTTAAAAGACTAAAAAATAAGGAAATAGATATTGCTTTTTATGCTGGTAAATATAATCACACTTATAATCCAGAAATATCCCAATATTTGATAAATAAAGATTCTGCTTGTATAATCTTTGATAAAAACCACCCTCTCTCAAAAATAAAAGATCCCACAAAAGAAGAAATAGAAAAATATCCGAATATGTTTCTAAAAACATATTATTCTTATGATCCAAATGAAGTTTTCAATTTTACAAAAAAGAATTTCGCATTTGAAAATTTGGATTGGAGTTTAATTAAGGAATATATTTATAAAACTAAAAATCTAATGCTTGTAACAAAAAGTTTTTATAATAGAATTTTTCAAACAGATAAGAGATTTTTATCAATAGACACAGATAAGTTTGGTATTAACCTTGGAATATATTATTGTTTGCTTTCCAATATGAAAAATAAAACCGCGGTCAATAAATTAGTAAAGTTAATAAAAAAAGTCTAGATAATTTAAAAGATTTAAAAATTAAAAATGGTTGCAATTAATGTTTAATAGTATAATAAATTGTAATATATCTTACTTAAATTTACTTTTTTTAAATAAAAAAATATTGACTTTATTTGCAAAATATGCTAAAGACTTAAAATAGTTTTTAATAGTTTTATTTATGTCATATAGTGATGAACATTTTGAACATATAGTGCCTCAACAACCAAAATTAAGTAAAGTTGTTGGTGCTGGGGGGCTAGAAATTATTTTTGAAAGATTATCTTATAACAGTTGGTTAGCTTGTGAATCTCTTTTTGAGAGAACTAGAAAATATGCAGCGGAGCATAGCGGTGGTTATGAAGTAATATATAAACCTTTTCAAGACATAAAGGCTATGTTAGCAAATTTTATCATTTATGGTATTAATGTTTTAGGTGATTTAGATTCAAGAGATCCAAATTCTTTAATTGGAATGGTTAGTTTAAGAAAAATGGTATGTAATCCTGAAAATGAAGTTGCAGAAAGAAAAATAGAAACAATTCCTGTAACAGATATTTGGAAATATTTTTTTGCAAATATTCCAATTTATTATGCTGGTTCATTAATATTAGATCCAAATTTTAGAGGCAAAAATTTAGGAGACTTTTTAGTAAACGAAATGATTAAAAAATGTAAAGAAATTAGTGGAGTAGCTGTTTTTACAGAAATTGATAAATCATTTTTGTTAAGTAGAAAACCATTAATAAAACACTCTTTTCTATCATTTAGTGTCCAACACAGGATTGTAAATGTGCAAAGCTTATTAGGAACAAGTAAAAATATTTTAGCTACTCAAGATATAACTATTGTTGATGAAGAATTAGCTAAAAAAATGAAAGAATGTTTTAAAATGGAAACAAAAACTAGATTTGCTTATAATGACGAAAGTATGAGACAAGTGCAAGCTGGTATTTTGGGTGATGCTAAAAAAGATCCACTTGTTGCGGATGATGAAATTATTATTTGGGAATCTGAAGGTGGTACTTTAGTTCCATATAAAATTCAATTTGATGTTGAAAGAATGAAGGTAGTTATAATCTCCTTTATGGAAGCAGAGAAAGAAAAACAAATAAGACAAATGCTTGAAGGACTTAAAAGGCTTGGAATTAATATAAGAACAGAGGAAGAAGTTAAAGCAATAAGAGGTGATGATGATTCTAGATCACTGCCTTCGTCAAGTCCGCCTAGAACAACTTTTGTAGAGCTAATTGGAACAAGATGTCGTTCTACATCATTAGATAGTGATGTTGTATTGCATCCACCAGTTTCATCCACAATAACTCAACAAATGCTATTGTGACAACAATCATATTTATATAATACAGTATGATTGTTGTTAATTTCTCCCGATCGCATCGCAAATTATTATAAGCAGTATTACAATTCATATTTTTAATGTTGCTTAACTAATTATAAATATAATCAGTTATATATTAAAATAAAGGAAATAATATGAATTACATTATTCCTAATAGTTATAATATTACAACTATCATTTTGTTAATTGTATTTATGGATTGCGGATAAGGATTTTGTAAGTTCGTTCCTCACTAAGAAAATCCAGTTCCGCAATGACAAATCACTATTAGTGCGTCATTGCGGGTGTGGTTTTCCCTGCTTACCCCCTACATTTTTTTCATACTATGAATAGATCGGACAGAGAATCTATACTATGAATATAATTAAAACCAGTATTATCAATATTTAATAATAAAAATGTATAGGAGTAAGGTCTTTCCCGTGAGGAATGAGCTGTTGGAAACAAGCATAGGTTTCTTAATGAATGAAGTGAATTTAAAAAGCGTTCAACCGCAATCTACAATCAAAAAAACTGTCATCGAATTAATGCGATCTGTAATTTAAAAAAATTATTTGTATATTACAATTAAAGAAATATTATAAAATGTATAATTCCTAATAGTTATAATATATGGAAAAAGATTTTTATTATAAAAAAGATAAATTTGGACAGTTGAGAGGTTTTTGCGCTGTAGTTCAATGTGATTGCTCTATTAGTAAAGCAGCGAAGAAACTTTGTTTGGAACAACCTGCTATTTCTAAACAAATATCTGCTCTTGAAAGAGATTTGGGAATTAGTTTATTCGATAGGAATACTAAATATAAACGACTTATATTGACCGAAGATGGTAAAAAGTTTTATGAGGACTCTATATGTATAGTACAATCGGTAGATGGTTTGTATCAAAATTTTGCAAAAAATGTTGAGAATGAAAAAAATAATGTTTTGAGAATTGGTGGTTTGAATTTTATTTTATCAGATATTTTACCAAAGTATTTATGTCAATTAAAAGCAATGGATGAATTTAAGGATTTGATTATTGAAATTTCTGATATTCCTAGAGAAATTGCATTTCAAAGACTTATTGATAAAGAGATTGATATTATTTTTTATTTTGACAAAAAAATATCTTTTAATAAAAAGGTTGAAATAGAAAGAACAATGATGGTGCAAGATGAAGTTTGGCTTATTTGTAGAAAAAATCACCCTTTGACAAAAATTAAAAATTTAACAAAAAAAGATGTGGAGCAATATCCAAATTTGTTTCTTAAATCATATTCTACCTATGATGTAAGAGAAATTTTTAATCTTACTAAAAAAAATTATGTTTTTGAGAATTTAGATTGGCATTTAATGAAAAATTATTTATTAAATAGTGATAATATATTATTATTAACAGAAAAATTTTGTGAAAAGAATATTTTTAATAATGATAATTATGCTGCTATAAATATTAAAAAATGGGCTTCGTTGTGTGGTATTTATTATTTTTCGCTAAAAAACAGTGTAGAAAAAAGGGCGCTAAAAGTTTTAAAAGAAATAATTTTAAATGATAATAGTGTTAAATAATAATTATTTTTTCTTTCTTAAGTAAGCTGGTATATTCAAAAGCTTTTCGTCGATGTTATCATGTATTACATTGTCTCTGAATTCGATTTCTCTGTTCTTTAATTTGTAGCTATTGACTGATTTTTCTGTTTCTTTTGAAGATTCTACTTTGTCTTTATTCTTTGAGGACATTATGTTGAATAAGTCGAATAATCCTTTTTGAGTTTTGCTTTCTTCGAGTTCTTCAACGATTACTGGTCTTCCTGTGTCAAATAAAGCGCTGTTGTTTACTTGTGATGCGATTCTAGTTTTGCCTAATGATCTTGTTTCTTCATTGGTAATTTTTGTTTGCTGGGTTATGGTGCTTTTCTCGGTTTCGATTGAAACTTTTGTTTCTTCACTTGTATTGCCCCCATTCTTCTCTAGTGAATAGTCAATTGTTGTTTTTTTGAGTGTGTAAGGCTGTGCGGCATCAGCATCTGTTTGTTCTCTGATACCAGTTGCGAAAATTGATACTCTAATTTTTCCTTCTAATTCTTTTAGGAATGCGGTTCCAACTTTTATGATAGCTTCGCTACCGCCAATTTCTTCTCTTATTCTTTTAGCTGCTTCATCAAACTCAAATAGTGTTATGTCTGGTGAACCTGTGATGTTGACTAGGGCGCCTGTGGCACCTTTTATATTAACATCTTCTAATAATGGATTTGATAGAGCTTCTTCAACGGCTCTTATGGCTCGGTTTTCGCCTTCAGCTTCTCCCATGCCCATCATGGCTCTGCCCATTTTTTTGATGACCATTCTAACATCGGCAAAATCAAGATTGATTAATCCTGGCATTGTGATTAAGTCTGTTATTCCTCTGACGCCTAGGTATAAAACATTGTCTGATGTCATGAATGCGTCTTTTAGTGTTGTGTCTTTGTTGGCTATTCTAAATAGGTTTTCATTTGGTAGAACGATCATGGTGTCGACATACTTTTTTAGTTCATTTATACCGTATTCTGCTAATTGTAATCTTATTTCGGCTTCGTATTTGAATGGTTTGGTTACGACTGCTACTGTTAAGATGTCCATTTCTTTTGCTATTTTGGCGATAACTGGTGCAGCACCAGTTCCTGTTCCGCCACCCATACCAGCTGTTAAGAATAGTAATTGTGTGTCTTTTAATGCTTCTTTTATTTCGTCTTTTGTTTCTTCTGCGGCAGCTAAACCAACCTCTGGAAAAGATCCAGCGCCTTGTCCTTTTGTTGTGTTTTTTCCTAATTGAATAACTTTTTCAGCTTTTGAATTCATTAATGATTGAATATCTGTGTTTGCTGCTATGAATTCAATTCCAGATATATGTCGTTCCATCATGTTATTGATTGCGTTGCATCCACCACCACCAACGCCCATAACAACTATTTTTGGCAATCTTCCATAATGCTCAGTTTTTTTCAAAGAAATATGCAGTGTATTTTCACTCATTTATAAAAATATATTGTTATAGATTCTCGTAGTCTAATTATTGAGGATAATAATTAAAAGTCAACATTTAATAAGTTTTAGGATTATGATAAAAGATCACTATTCTGCTGATTAAATTCAATATCTAAATGCTTGTAAGCTTTTTGTGTGATAACTCTGCCTCTTGGAGTTTTATTTATAAAGCCTTGTTGAATTAAAAATGGCTCTATTGTATCTTCTATAGAATCTCGTTCTTCTGATAATCCAGCGGAAATTGTATCAATACCTACTGGACCACCGTTGTAATTTTCTATTATGAATTTTAAATATTTTATGTCGGAACTATCTAAGCCTATATTATCAACATTTAATCTTTCTAGTCCAAGTTTTGTTATTTCTAAGTCTATTTCGATTTTTTTTGCTACTATAGCAAAATCTCTAATTCTCTTTAAAAGTCTAATTACTATTCTTGGTGTTCCTCTGGATCTCTTCGCTATTTCAAAACTTCCTTCTTTTGAAATACTTGTTTTTAGTAATCCGCAATCTCTTTCAACAATTTCTTGTAATTCGTTATGTGTATAAAAACTTAATTTTAAAGGAATGCCGAATCTATCTCTTAATGGGTTTGATAATAATCCTAATCTTGTGGTTGCTCCAATTAGAGTGAATTTTGGTAAGTCTATTTTTATTGTTCTAGCTGCAGGACCTTCTCCT
>JAQTXT010000096.1 GCA_028688645.1 Rickettsiales bacterium | reverse complement strand
TATTAATTTTATTTTATTTTTCAAGGAAAATATTGTTTTTTAAAGAGAATTATTTATACTATTTTCATGATTAAAGAGTTAAAAGTTAAATCAGCTATACATTACCATGATTCCAAATTTGCAAGTAATTGGGATTTAAATATTTATAGAGGTTGTGAACACAAATGCAAATATTGCTTTGCTCAATATTCACATAAATATTTAAATAATGGAAATGATGAATTTTTTGATGATATATTTGTAAAAACAAATATAGCAGAAATTTTAGATAAAGAATTGAGCAAAAAATCTTGAAAACCAACGAATTTGTTGAATATTTGTGGTGTTACAGATTGCTATCAACCAATTGAAGAAAAATATCAATTAATGAGAGATGTTTTAAAGGTTTTAATAAAACGGAAACAATCAGTTTTTATTTTAACTAAATCACCTTTGATACTGAGAGACATTGATTTAATAAAAGAACTTAGCGATGTAGCTTATGTAAATATTGCTTTTACAATAACAACTCTTGATGAAAATATTAGACAGAAAATTGAACCAAATGTAAAACCTAGTATGGAAAGATTATTAGCATTAAAAGAATTTTCTAAGTTGAATTGTAAAACGGTTGTTATGCTGATGCCAATAATTCCATATTTAACCGACACAACCCAAAACTTAGAGAATATTTTTAAGATTTCAAAAGAATATGGTTGTGATTTTTTGCTTTCCGCACCATTGAATATGAGGGGTTTTGTCAAAAGAAATTTTTATGATTTTTTAAAAGAAGAATTTCCTAATGCTTATCAAAAAATTCAAGCATTATATAAAGGAGCTTATAGTTCCAAAGAATACAATGAAAAGCTTAGAAAATTTTTATATCAAATGAGGGTAAAGTATAAAATGCTTGGCAGTAATAGTTTAGATAAAAATATGGAAGATTATATTAAAAGAAATGTAGTAAGTAGAGAAAATGATTTGTTCAATTTGAATGTGATTGACAAATAAAATTAAATAACTAAAAATTGTATTGCCTACGGGCAAGAGTGATGGCTTCAAAAACCAAAACAAAACTTTACTATTGACTGTCAGGCTTTCGTTGTATCTATATATAGCGGAGGCTTGCGGTTATAATAAGTCGTTCGCGGCTTAAAAGGCTGTAAGGGCTGAGTTTTGTCAGTTTTTTGAACCTCCGCACTTTTTTTAAGTGCGATTTTTATTAATTAAAAAAAGAGGTAAGAAATGATGACTGAAAAATTAAAAGAATTAAATAATCTTTTAAATGAAAAAATCGATAATAACAAAAGGAGATCTGAAAACCCTTATGCTATTGTCAAAGATGAAATAAGCGATATTGAAAGGAAGATTTTAGAAGAAAAACTTTTTCAAATTGAAAAGAAGGCCTTTCAATATGCAACAAATAATAACTTTCGCATTAAGCAAGATTTAGCAACTTTACGAATGTTGTTAAGATTTATAGACAGAACTCACCAAGGAAAAAAACCAGCAGAAACTATGATTAGAAGAGTTGAGAATTTGCTGGAAAGTGTAGTGAAGAAGAGTTAGGATTTTCTGTTGGTTTATGTGATGTTAGATCTCTGAACTCAGCACCTAATAATATCAAAACTTAAAATTACCACTGCTTAAAATTAAGTTTGAGATAGTATTAGATGTTGAGTTCGAAGACAAATACCACAAGAAGAATTATTTTTTATCTATTTTTGGTTTTAAATCATCAATTTTTCTTAAAATCATTATGTCCTTTGTTTCTTTTTTAGCCATTTCCAAATATTTTATTACTTTTTTTTCATCTTTTAATGCTACATAATATTTAGCTAAGGTTAAATAAGACATAGCTTTTTCGTTGTTGTCGAAATAAGCTTCGGCTAATAATTTTAAAGCTCCGCTGTCTTCAATATCAGTTTGAACTACAAAATTTAGTTTATTTATAGCTTCTTGATACATGTCTTTTTGCTTGTATTTGACTATGATAAATGCAATCATTTTTTTTATTAAAGTATTATCTTTTAATATTTTATCTGCTATATCATAACCTCTTAAGGCTCCATCAATATTGTTTTCTTTCAGAAAAATATCACCTTTTAATTCATAAAAATAAGGATTGTTTGTGTATTTAGAAATAAGATAATCTATTTCTTTTAAGGCTAGTTTTGTTTTGTTTTCGTTCATGCTAATAATTGCATTTGCATATTTTCCATAATCATTATTTAAATCAATATTAATATTCTCGCCTTGTCTTTTTTGATATGCTAATATTTTTGCCTGTATAAAATTAAATTTTTTATTATATTTTGAATTAAATTTATTGTTTGAAAATTTATCGTTTTTTATTCTGCTTTCTATAAATTGTTTTCTGTTTCTACTAAGTGGATGAGTTGAATAATATTCCATTTTGTCTTCATATTGTAATTCTTCCATGTAGAATTTATCCATTGATTTTAAAAGTGCTGAAGCGGACAAATTATTATCATTCAAATATTTTATTGCTAATGTGTCAGCTTCTTCTTCTTGGACTCTTGTATATTGTAAAACACTTTGTTGTCCTACTTGCATTCCGCCAAAAATAACTGCTTGTCCTATTTCTGGAGCGCCAGCAAGTAAGGCTCCGACACCTAATAATATTGAACCAATGCTTATATTTTGTATTGAACTAGTTCCTTCATTATATCTAGCTAAATGTCCTGCTGAAATATGTCCTGTTTCGTGAGCTATTATACCTAAAATTGCGTCGGGTGCTTTAAAATTTGTTAATGTCCCTGTGTTTATAAAAATATTTTGTCCTCCAGAAACAAAGGCATTTACACTATTATCATTAACTATGTAAAATTTTATATCACTTGAATTTAAATTTGCTGATTTAAAAATTGGTTTTGAAATCTCATATAAAAAATCTTCTATCTCTGCATCTCTTATTAGTGATATTTGTTGATTTGCAAAAGTTTTTTGTGATATTAGCAAAAATATTATATATAGTATACTCTTAATTTTTTTTTTAAATATCATGATTTTATCTAGTAAAATAAATGGTGGGTCCGGCGAGATTCGAACTCGCGACCAATTGATTAAGAGTCAACTGCTCTACCAGCTGAGCTACGAACCCATACAACTCAACATTATAAAAAAGTCTTTTAAAATTGCAAGCTATTTATTGCATTTTAAAATACTATTGAATACTATATATTATATATTCATATAAATTGCGTATTATGAAAATTGTAATTCAAGCTGGTGGAAATGGGACAAGATTATGGCCTGTTTCGAGAAGGAGTAAACCAAAACAATTTGTAAAATTATTAAATAATGAAACTTTGTTTACTCAAACCGTTAAAAGGTTCCAATCTTTTAAAGATGATTTAATTATTTTGGGAAATATAAATCATAAAGAATTAATAGATGAAGAAATCAAAATAAATAATATAAAAAATACAAAAGTATTCTTAGAACCGAAACCTATGAATACAGCGCCTGCGGTTTGTTCGGTTATACAATATTTAATGAGTGACAAATGTGAAGATGAAATTGTAGTTTTTTGTCCGTCTGATGCTTATATAAATAATGTAGATGCTTTTACTGAATCTTTAAAAGTAGGCGAAAAATTAGCCAAAAATAATAAAGTTGTGTGTTTTGGAATTCAACCTTTATATCCAGAAATTGGTTATGGATATATTAAAGTTGGTGATAAAATTAATGATAATGCTTTTTATGTTGAAAGATTTGTTGAAAAACCAAACATTGAGAGAGCAATTGAATTTTTAAAAGATGGTTGTTATTTATGGAATGGTGGTATTTTTATGGCGAAAGTATCTGTTCTACATGAATTATTTAAAAAATATCAAAATTCATTACTTAAAAATATAGATTTAACTTTAAAAAATTCAAAAGAAGAAAATAATGTTATATTTTTAAATAAAGAATATTTTGAAAAGTCAGAAGAAATTTCCATTGACTACGCAATAATAGAAAATCTAAATTCAAGTAATTTGGCAACTGTTCCATTAAAATTAGTTTGGAGTGATGTTGGTAGTTATAAATCATTATACGATATTGATACCGATAAAACTAAAGATAAAAATGTTATAAGTGGTAAAGTTGTTCTACATAATACTGAAAATTGTTTTATAAGATCTGATAAAAAAATAATATGTTGTTCTGATGTTGAAGATTTAGTTATTGTTGAAGATGGTGATGTAATTTTAGTAATGAAAAAAGATAAATCTCAGAACATCAAAAAATTAATAGAGAAATGCAAAGAAAGTAATTTAGAAAAAATATTGTAGAAATATGAAAAAAAATTTAGTGTTTGATTTTAATATTATTCTTCAAGGGGGTTTTGAAGATAAAGCTAGAGCGGGGGTTTTTTGGACTGAATATGAAATTCTTAGGGAATTTATAAAAAAATATTCGGAAAATTTTGATTTTTATGCAAATTGTTCTTGCAGTGAGAAATTTTATAATGAGAAATTAATTAAAAAATTTCCAGAATTTAAAAGTATAAAATATATAAATTTAAATTCACAAGAAGAGACTTATACAAAAATTCTAAATTCTTATATTAAACAATTAAAATTTGTTGTTAGAAATTCAAAAAATATTTTTACAAAGATAGTTCTTATTATTATTTCTCAATTATTAAGAGTTGCGAAAATTTTTAGATATTTTTTATCAAAAAAAGTCAAAGAAAAATCTTTTGTTGGAATTTTTCAATCATTTTCAGGAACAAATGGCATTCCAGTTTCTATACAAAAAAATAATAATTTGCAAAAATTTACTGTAGTTTATGATGTTATGCCATTTAGTCATCCGCAGTATTTTTTTACTAAAAAGCAACAATCTAAAAAATCTGAATCTTTTGCTAATAAAATGAAGACTATAACAAAAGATACTATTATTTTTACCGATTCCGCATTTGCAAGAGATGAATTTGTTAAATATTTTCCACAGTATAAAAATAATAAGATTATAATAGATTATTTAGCTGCGGATAGTAAAAAGTATTTTAAATCTAATGGTATTGATAAGACAATATTAACAAAATATAAAATTCCAACTGATAGAAAATATATATTGAGTTTGTGTTCTTTGAATAAAAGGAAAAATTTGAATTTTTTGGTAGATAGTTTTGTTGATTTCCTTGAGAAAAATCCAAATATTAAGGATTTAGATTTAGTTTTGGCTGGACCTAGGGGTTGGCTAATGGACGAAATGTTTAAAAGTATAAAAAATGCAGATAAATATAAAGATAGAATTATTTTGACTGGTTTTGTTGATGAAAAAGATATAAATACTATTTATAATGGAGCTTTTGCTTTTATATTTCCTAGTTTGTTAGAAGGTTTTGGATTGCCAGTTTTGGAAGCTATGCAATGTGGTGTTCCAGTAATTTCATCAAATGCAACATCTTTACCAGAGGTTTATGGCAATAGTGCTATCCCAATTAATCCAACAAAAAAAGAAGAGTTAATAAATGCTATCAGTAGTATTTATCATGATGAGAATTTAAGAAAAGAGTACATTAAAAAAGGTTTAGAACAAGCTAAGAAATTTACTTGGGAGAAAACGGTTAATGTTATGGTTAACGAATATTTAAAATA
The DNA here is from genome assembly GCA_028688645.1 of Rickettsiales bacterium. Lineage (GTDB taxonomy): Bacteria > Pseudomonadota > Alphaproteobacteria > Rickettsiales > UBA1997 > CALXSC01. The sequence goes on along the minus strand of JAQTXT010000096.1, from coordinate 657 downwards.
ATGAAAAATATAGTATTTGATGCGAAATGTTTATCTTATAAGTTTGTTAAAAATAATGAAAGAAGTGGCATATTTTTTGTAGCTTATAATGTTTTTTTAGAATTGTCTAAAAATTATAATATAAGTTTATATTTTAAAGATGAGGATTTTTTTCTAAAACATTATTATCAATTTTTTAATGATGATGTTTATAATAAGTCTCAAATATATAATGATGTTGGCAAATATCTTCAAAAAATACCAAATCTAATTTTAAAGTTTGGGAAATTAACACAAGAAAAGAAAAAAGAGAGAAACAAAATTAAAAAAATTTGGTTAGTAATAAAATTATTTTTTTTAAAAAAGATTATAAAAATTTATAAAGCAAAAGATTTTGATAATAATTTAAAAAATATGGATTTTTACATTTCTCCTGCATATATGATACCAGAAAAAATTTCAAAAAATGATAAAATTAAAAAAGCCATTATATTGTATGATACGGTTCCAGATATATTTACAGAGGAATATTTTAAGAATATCAATAGAGAAGAGCATTGGTATACCCAAATGACAAGAAAATTAAATAAATATCTCTATTGTTTTTGTATTTCCAAATCTACTAAGGATAATTTTCTAAAATACTATAAAGATAAACTTGATGAAAATAAAATGATA
>JAQTXT010000095.1 GCA_028688645.1 Rickettsiales bacterium | reverse complement strand
AACTTTGTGACCGATTTCGAGGATGGTCAAACTGTTTACGCTATTTTTTCATCTTTAGCATTTGGCTCATTTCCATTCGATTTGGTATTTTTTAAATCTTTTTGTTTGACTATTTATAAAAAAAATTTAATGGACTAATCTCTTTATTATATATTTTTTACTAAAGAAAGTATGATCAGATTAATCGTGAATAAATTGAAAATTTCAAAAAATGTATTGTAAAAAAACTGATTTTAGAATGTGAAACAAATCGTCGAATTTCCATTTATTTTCAACTAAGTATCTACCATTTTATAAAAGATTTTAATAATTTTTTTGTTTTATTTTCTAGATAAAAAATTTTATTTAATTTCCATAAATCTTTTAAATAAATCTGGAATCTAATTTATAAGTCAAGAAAAAAGGTTAAATTAATATTCTAAAACTTAAGATAAAATAAGAGAAAATATATATTCGATTCTAACCTTCCATAAATGAGCTAAGCCATTAAAGTCGTAGTCCGTGTTCGACCAATGAACACAAAATAAAAAGAGCGAAACTGCAACACTATTGTTGAAGTTGATGAATAAAACCACCAAATCAGACTTATTAAGCAAGATGACCCTAATAACACAAAATCTTTTGCTTTTGATAATGTCTTTGGTGTTGATTCACAACAATAACTTGTCTACTCAAAATCTGCCTACAATTTAGTAGAAAATGTATTGTTAGGCTATAATGGAACCATATTTGCTTATGGGCAAACTGGCTGTGGTAAAACCCACTCAATGGTGGGCAGAGTAGATGTGTAAGATTTACAAGGTATCATTCCAAGATCATTTGGCCATATATTGTCATCCATAAGCAACGCTAAAGATAAAGAGTTCTTGATAAGATGTTCCTTTATTGAAATTTACAATGAATAAGTAAGGGACTTGCTAAGTGCTGATGTAAAAGCAAAACTTTAAATAAAATAAAGTCCATAAAAAGGTGTCTTTATCAAAGATTTATCTCTGAACACAGCAAAAACTCATTCTTAATTGATGGAGTATATGAACATTGGTAACAAAAACAGATCAGTTGGGTAAACAGCAATGAATAAAGACTCATCCAGATCCCATTTGTTATTCATGTTGTATTTAGAATCTGCCTAAGTTTCACTAACTAATCAATAGTAAAAGAGATATGTTGCAAGTAAGCTAAATTTGGTAGATTTAGCAGGTAGTGAAAGATTGAGCAAGACAGGCGCTGAGGGTGACAGGCTTAAATAAGCACAAAAAATTAACTTATCATTGAGTGCACTTGGTAATGTTATCAGTGCCTTAGTTGATGGAAAATCACATCATATTCCTTACAGAGACTCAAAACTTACAAGATTATTGCAAGACTCACTCGGTGGTAACACTAAAACTGTCATGATTGCCAATTGCTCACCTGCTGACTACAATTATGATGAAACCCTCAGTACTCTCAGATATGCTTCAAGAGCCAAATTCATTAAAAACAAACCAATTATTAATGAAGACCCAAAAGATGCCTTACTTAAATAATATGCTGATGAAATTAAAAAGTTAAAAATGATGATCTCACAACAAAATGGTGGCGTTGAAGTTGCTCCATTATTGCAAATAAAATCTTCTGAAGATCAATAAATTATGGATGAAAAACTAAGACAAAAAGAGAAAGAGCTTTCTAATGAAAAATAAGAAAAAAGAAAACTTCAATAAAAAATCAAATAACTGTAAAAATTCCATGTAGTATCATAAGATGTCCACTTGGACAAGAACATTAAAAAAGCCTTATAAAGAGCATCAATAATCAATCAATAGTAATTGAAAATGTCACAAAGAAAAGCGGTTTAATAAAAAGATGATGATGAATAAAAAAGGATATAAAAAACATAAGGTTTGATCAATACGCAATAAATAAAAATAAAATACAAATCATTGGTGAAGAAATTGAAATAAAAAGTAAGATCGTTATAAAATGAGCTAAAAGACATTAATCACTAAAATTATATGGACAAAGAGATTGTATTATAAGATGTGAGGAGTTTAAATAAGGAAAACCAGTTTTTAAATGGAGTTATTGACATGCTATTAAGGCCACATGAATTGGAAGCAATTAGAAATACAGCCTCTTATAGTGATGAAAAACAATAATGGAGAATACCGCCATTTTATATGAAATCAAAACAGTTAGTGTTACCAAAACTTAATGACAACCAGTCTCTCTAAATGATAAGGGAGATGCAATAAGGAAGAAAGCTCACATGGTAAAATAAGGGTTTATAAAATGACGAGAACAACTCACCATTAATTATAAATCCTACAAAAGGGCCATTAAGACAAAACCTCAACGCTGTCAACATGTCTCCAACTGCAGACAAAATCAAAGAGTTTCAATCGAACAATTCTCTTCTTAATAACCCACCATTTGAGGAAAAGAAGAAATTTACTGTAAATGATATTATCAAAGACGCAAGAAAAGATACGAAACTCAATGTCAGTTCAAGTAACCAATCATTAGGCGAAAAGAAGATTTTGAGAAAACTTCAGTTGTAACCCATTCGTAATAAAGACTAGTATTGATACACTTGTTAAAAGTGTTAAAAATTTAGTGATTATTTTTTTCTTTAATATGTTTTTCCATATTTTTCATTGAGTTTCTATAAATTTGTTAGAAAAAATAAATAGAATTGTTTAATTTTATTGCTTAAATATTTGTTCTTAAAATAAGATTCTTAAACAAAATAAATTTAATATTATTAAAAACTATCTTTTAGAGAACAGAATGGAATTAGCTTCTAATTTTCAGGACTTTCTTATTGGTGGTAAACTGGTAGATTTCACATTGAAAAAAGTCATGTTATGCAAATCCACAGTCTAAGTATAAACATAGTTATTTTATTCTATTGTCTGGTTATCTAAACATTGCTAAATAGTCTTCAAATTTATCAGACTACGAGGTTGGAAGTTTTTTTATCCGTCATACTTTTACGGGTCGTGGACAAATTATTGCATTTTCAAGTGGTATTCTTTGCGTGGAGACATTTTATTGATCTTTTTCGAAGAGATGGACGTAATGATTTCCATGTTCTAACTTGATATTGGAAAAATATCATATAATTAGTTACGATGGGTGTTATTTCCCGGTGTAAATCGTCTTTTTAATTCTGTGTTGTCACGCTTTGGTTATTCACGAGTCTAAAAGTTTCGTTTTATTGCCAAGGTTTTGGATGAGGCTCTCATTGGGCTGAATGGATCTGGCTCAAATAATCCATATAATGATCCTTTTTATGGTGAATTATGTAAACGCTAAGATTATACTCTTCTTGGCCTGTCAGACGGCATTAATCTTTCATTTTCGTTAATGTTAAGCTTAAAACTTGGAATTTTCTTTTCAATGGCCATACATTTTGGAAAAAAATCAGGTGGCAACTTTGCTTTATTAATTTTAATCATATTAACTCTGTGCTTATTCTCACTCAATGCATGAAGATGATTATGTTTTTTATTGGGACTGAGAAATTAATTTCTCAGGTCAATCAAATGATGATTGGGACGCGACTAAGACATCTTTTTTAATGGAGAAAGATTTTTGTCATTATTCATTTTGACTAAAAGTTAAATATATTGTGATTAATCGAGTAAACAAAAACGTCAAAAACATTAAAAATTGTAAAATATAAAGGGCATACCTTACAGATAATTTATTATTTTTAGAATGAATCTTTATAGTTAATTTTGTTAATAAAAAAAAAGGAATATAAAATTTGGTATGATTTTACAATAAAGGTAATCAACAAAAATAAAAAATGATGTGAAATGAAGCATATATATATTTTGAAAGGAATTGATAATTATTATATTTCTTTTTTTTACGTTGATTAAAGTAAATTCGCTATTTATTAAAAAAACTTATGTTCCAAGGTCAACACACATTAGACAATTTCAACATGTTGTCAGTCATCGGAAAAGGCTCCTACGCCAAGGTCGTACTGGTTAAAAGAAAGGGTTAAAATACAGACAAGGTTTATGCGATGAAAATATTGAAGAAGAAATACATAGAAAAACGTAAACAATAAACTCATGTCATGACCGAACGAAACATTCTCGTCGGTATGGACCATCCTTTCATCGTCAAGCTTTACTACTCTTTCCAGAACGATAAAAAACTATTTTTTGTTCTTGAATACTGCCCCGGTGGAGAGTTATTCGGCCTTCTCTCCAAAAAACACCGTTTATCAGAATAAATGTAAATTAATTTTTAATTAAAGAACAAAGTTTTATGTCGCTCAAATTATATTAGCTCTCGAGTATCTTCATACAAGAGATATCATCTATAGAGAGTAAATATTTTTTTTACATTAGTTTGAAACCCTAAAATATTTTGATTGATTAAGTCGGTTATCTCAGGCTGACTGACTTTGGATTAAGTAAAATGGACATTACTTAAAATAATGCTTTTTCTGTATGTGGAACTCCTTAATATCTTGCCCCTGAAATTCTTTATAAGCAAGGACATGGAAAGCCTGTTGATTGGTGGTGTCTTGGATCGCTCATTTACGAAATGATCGTTGGTTTACCTCCATTTTACTCAAAATCAAGAGCTTAATTGTTCGATAAAATCAAATTTAGCAACCCTAACATTCCAAATCATATGAGCAAGAACTTGAAACATTTACTTGAACTTTTGTTTCAAAAAAAACCAGAAAACAGACTGGGAACTAAAGGTGGAGCCTAAGAAATAAAGAAGCATCCATGGTTTGAGGGCATAAATTGGCAATTAATTTCAGAAAAACAAATAAAAGCTCCATTCATTCCATTAGTAAAAAGCTACTCTGACGTATCCAATTTCGACCCAGAATTCACACAATGCCCTGTATAAAGTTTCAGTGAAGCTTCATTCAAATCCGAATAAGGTAAACCTTACGAAGGCTTCTCTTTCAATAAGAGCAAAGATGACAAGATGGACTTTGAGCGTTAAGGAGAATAAGGTTAATTATAAATATAAATCAATGAAACCAACGAAGCTATGGACTAGGAAATGTGAACCTGACATTACTATATTTCGCAATCGTAAAAAAAAATGAATGTTTTATTATCGATCATTCATATTATGATTTCTTTTAAATCCTATTTTATTGTAAATTAAATTATTTTACTGAATAATTTTATCACTGTAAATGTAGAACATAATATGAACCAAAATAAATGATCAAGATGCTTAATAAAATTCACCAAAACAAATTACTTGGCATTTTTTTGTGTGTTTATGATTTTTTTAGGCCTTCTTATAATGGTGAGCTTGTTGTTTTTTTCATCTTTATTGACTTTTTTGGCAAATTCTAAACCTATAATTTTTAATATCTTTTCAATGGTTTTATGTCAGGTAGCAAACCAATTTTCTTTTTAGAGCCTAAAGATTTCTAAGATGATTGGTTTTCTTTATCACTTTTTCTCTCAAATCGACTTTTATACTCGCTTTGACCTTTTAATTGACAGTTAACACCTTTTAAGTGATCTTTTGACTTTATGAAATCAGATGAATCAATATGTAATGTTGCACTTCTTTGCATTGTTTTTGTGAAACTCTCATCGTAATTTGATTGAGCCTTGAACGGAGTTGGGATGATATTTAGTTCGTTTTCATGTGCTTTTCCTTTTTACAATGAATTTGAAATGTCGATGTTTGGAGTTTCAAAAGTTTTCTATATAAGGATAAAAATTACCATGTAATTAGAGATCGGGTTCTCATGCCATGGAAGTCTTAAAAAATATCCATCTTTAGCTTTACCTTTTACAAGAGTTTATTGACTCTTAGTATGAAAACTGCGACTATACGAAGATCCAACTTGAATCGCTGGCAATTTGGTATCTTTTTTTTGTGAAAAATGAACAGAGCTCTCATGTAATGACCTTTTCATTAAACCGAGATCTAGTGAAGCTGGTGCAATTGTCTTTTTAAACTTTTAAGACTCAAAATTGGAAGTAATCTGTTTCAACTCAAGGTCTCTATATGCATTTGTGTAAGAAGAGTGATTTTTCTTGATCTGTAATTGCTTCTTATATTCAAAATGGTCTTGCTTACATTTGAGATTGATCAACTCTTATTTTATCATAAAATTAATACTTTTGGTATCGATCGATAGTAAGCTTTTGGAAGATGGGATTGATTTTTTGCTATTCATTTGTACTTGTTAATGTAGATTTTTTAATAATGATGTATTTTTTTGTTCTTTTTAATGTATTAAAATGGAAGAATTAACTAATTTACACAATTTAATATAGATTATAATTTTTTAAAAAGCCATAGAAAAGAATGCTCTTCTAAATTTATTCAAGAGATAAGATTACA
>JAQTXT010000094.1 GCA_028688645.1 Rickettsiales bacterium | reverse complement strand
ATTATTATGGTAAATATCTTGATTGGTCTTTAACTTATGCAAAAGCACTTCATAGTCCAAATTATTTGGAAAATAGAGATGCACTAAAGAAAGAGAATCAGAGTGTTTATTGGAGAACGGTGGTGAAGTTTTAAGTTGCGTTGAAAAAAGCTTGTAATTACTATTGCTTGCTTTTTATTTTTTGCATTTTAATCTATTGGTATTGTTAATTAATAAAAATAATAATATGAAAAAAACATTATGTGTAGCTAGTGTATTAGCAACATTAATTGGAACAGCAAATGCTGTTGAGTTGAAGCCTTATGTTGGTGTTGACGGCGGTTATGCTATGACAAGACCAGATGTTGAAAATCCAAATGATAATGAAGAGTTCAATGCTGGTTTAAATGTTGGTACAAAATTAAATATCAATGATAGCTATTTCGTTGGTGGTGAAATTTACGGTAGACTTGGCAAACTTGTAGATCAAAAAGAAAATGATAGCCATGCAAAATGGGAGCTAAATAATAACTATGGTGCTAAGATTTATACTGGTTATAATTTTACAGATGATTTTGCAGGATTTGTTGCTTATGGATTGAATGAAATGAGAGAGAAAGATTCTACAGAAACAAAAACTAAATTTTCTTCATCTTTTGGTGCAGGTGTAAGCTATGCAATTAATCAAAATATAGAAACAAGATTATCTTATGATTATTATTTATATTCAAGAAATAATGTAGATTGTGTTGTTCACAATATAAGACTTGGTGTTAACTACTTATTCTAATTTTATATTTTTGAATATTTATAAGTTATTAGAAATAGAGTTGTTTTTGACAACTCTATTTTCTATTAGAATAAATGTTATTTATATCAATTATTCTATCATTTTATATCTCCTGACAAGATCTCATACCAAGCTTTTTTCTTTGTTCTTCCCATTCAAGTTCAGCACAATTATACAAATCAGTAAGAGTTAAACCCAGCGGAGCATAACCACTTAAAATCGCTTTTTTAATGTCTGGAGCTAAAAATACTAAATTTAATACTCTGACTATATAAGATGGGTTTTTCTCTTCCCTTGAAGCAATACACCCAACAGTTAATGCATAATTGTCATTGCTTCTTGTCATTTCTCTTGACCAGTTTTCAGCTTTGATTAATGCGACTACTAAAGCATTGTCTCTATTATTGTGTATACTTGCCTTTCTAACCTCTGCATTGACATATTTAACACCTTGACCCATCGGAATAGATATAAAAGATCTGCCAGCTTTCTTTTTAAAATCAACTGGAATGTTTATTTCATGCTCTTGAATGCAATTAAAGTTATTGTTGGCATTATTATTGAGAGTATGATCAGTGTTGTTTGAATTTTCTTGTAATTGTTTTTGATTAGAACTGAGAATATTATTTACAAACATAATATCTAATTCACCAGCATCAGCAAGAAGTTTTAAAATACCATTAGACTTAAATGTTATTTTAACATTAGACTCAGAGATAATGATTTCTTTTATAAGTATCCTTAATATTTCCATTTGTTCCTTTGGAAATAACTCATCCCAAACAGCTTCAATATTATTTAAATAACTTATTATTTTTGAGTCATCAATTACAATTGGTTTATTTGTATTTATATCAATAGGTAATAAGTTTGTATCCTCTGCTTTTATTTTATCAATTATGTCAGAAACAACAGATGGAGATTTTAAAATTGAATAAACTTGATTTAAAATTATTCTTTCTATTTGCTCTGCTGGAATATTACCAAGCTTGCAATCGCTTGAATGTTTCATAGATTTATTGGTTTTATAATATCTGTATACAATACCACTCTTTTTCTTAACAGTGTATAAGGGAGTAAAGGTTGAATTACAACAATCACATTTCATTAAACCTCTTAATAGATAAGGAACTCTACTTTCTTTTTTAGGAATGCGATATCTTCGTTTTGTAGGGAAAGTGTCATCAATAACTATTTCACCACCACTATACATTTTAGTGTCGTACATCTTAGTATTTATATTATTTTTAAATATTTCAGTTGCTACATTAAAAATCTCTTCATCAATTATTGGTTCATGAATACCATTAAACACTTTATTTGCATTTTTATTTATAATCTTGCCTATGTATAATTTATTCTGTAGAACTGTGTATAAATGAGCTCTGTTGAATTTAACTCCCTCTCTAATATTGCCTTTTGCTGATTTATAAGTTTTTGTTTTAAAACCTAATTCATTAACCGCTATTAATGTCTTCTCAATAGATTTAGACTCAACAAAAGTTTTAAATATAAATTTTACAATTTTAGCTTCTTTCTCATTAATGATTAATTTCTTATCAATAACATCGTAACCAAGAGATACCATACCACCAGTCCACATACCCAAAGCTTGCTGTCTTCTGATTTTATCTTTTATACGATCACTCGTCATCTCTCTTTCAAGTTGAGCGAAGTTCAACATCATACCTAGTGAGAATCTACCAATAGAAGTGGTTTTGTCAAAATTCTGTGTTGCAATCTCAATATCAATGTTTTTTCTTTGTAAAATATCAACAAGTTTATAGTAATCTATATTAGAACGGCTTATTCTATCCAATTTATAAATAATAATCTTGTCAATAAACCCAGAAGCAACATCACTCATTAAGTCTTTTAATGCAGGTCTGTCAAGATTGCCACCAGAAAATCCACCATCGTCATATCTTTTATTAATTAAGACCCAACCATCACACTCATGTGATTTAACAAAATTGGCACAGGTGTCGTATTGATTATCAAGAGAGTTATACTCTAATTCAAGACCTTCTTCTGAAGATTTTCTGGTGTAAATAGCACAGCGGATTTTTTGAAGAGGTTTGTTGTTTAGAGTGTTGTTGTTTAAAGTATTATTTATATTTTGCATATTATTCCTTTTTTAATATTATTGATTATTAGATTGACTATCAGATGCCGACTGTTGATTATATAAATTAATATTTTCAATATTAGAACCAGAATCTGTTTTTATTATTTTACTAATCTTTTCTTTATCTTTATTGTTTAGCTTGTTTGTTTCATCAACTGTCTTTTTAAGTTTAAAGAAAGTATAACCATTCCATCTCACTCCAGTAATATGACTAGCTACCGCAGACAAGCTTCTATAAACTACACCTTTATATTCAAATTTATGGGTATCAAGAACCTTAACTTGATATTCTTTGCCTTTATAATAATTTCTAATGATAGAACCAGCAGGGGGAATTAAATTAACTTTTTTTGTTACAACAGAGTTTGCAAATGAAATATTAAGATTTTGTTTAGCTGTTTTTAATGCTAAATCTAATTCATATTGTGTAGTATTACTACAATTAGATAGAAACTGAATTTTATATGCTATACCTTTTATAAGGAATGTTCTTTTTAAACTAATTGGATTTGTTTTATATAGCTCTATCCATTTTAATCTTAAATCAGAAATTGATAAATTGTTAAGATTAAATAATTGTCTCCTTAAACTAACTACAGCAATGTTTGATGTGAGTGTGTTATTGATAGGGTTATTATTAAAATTGAAATTTATCTCATTATTCTTTTTATTATCATTTATATTATTTATATTTTTTTCATTATTCATATTTTTACTTTTTTATTATTGACAAATTATTAACATCATGCCATATAGCATTGAAAACACTATAACTAAACACTATCATTAGTCCAGTCATTGTTGAAAAACTTACCTTGAATAGTTTCGGATTTATTATTTTTTAAATTTGGAGAAATACTTGAATCAGAAGTATTTAAATTTTGAAGATTTAAATCAGTAAGATGATTTAAAGTTTGATTTCTATTTTTTAATTCAAGACGGATTACTCCCACAGATAAAATATCAATTATCTTAGATAAAGATGACTTTGACATTTCTCTTAATAATTCATCATCACTTAAAAAGTCATTATTATTTATATTATTATTTACATTATTATTTTTAAAATTATTATTCATAATTAATGATTAATATTAAACCTATTAGTTTAATACGAACGAGACTAAAAAGTGTTACCTTATTGAAAATTAATAAAAAATAATAACGGCAAAATAATTCAATTTGAAATTGTAAAATATAGTTTTGTTTTAATACAACCTATATTAATAATTTAAAATTTTATTCATTTCTGTAAAACATGGTATATGAACTTTATAATTTAATTTCTAGCAAATATAAAGTTGCTCTAGAATACAAAATAACTAGTTAAATATTTTTGGAACGGTTCAAAAAAAATGATAAGTAAAATACCTTGAAATAATAAATGTATATATTATATTCACTTCATCTTAAATTAATTGTAAAATGTATGTTTAAAAAATTAATTTTTTCGTTTTTATTCGCAATAGTTCTTACAAATTGCAGTAGAACTGGGACTATAATACTATCAGAGAAAAATGAGACTAGTATATATGGAAAGAAATTAGTGGTAATTAATAGGAAAGCACCATCATTTTATTTAATTTATGGAAATCCTCCAGCTGAAACAAAAACATATAATACATATTCTGGAGGTTATGGTTCTGGATATGGTATCGGAAAAAATGCAGCTTCTGCATCCTTTGATGCTACCGCTAGAATAAATTTTTATTTTTCTGAAGAAAATGAAAAAAAAGGAAACAAAATAATAGCAGACAATAATGTAAAAGATCCAGCGGAGCTTATAAGAAAAACAGTAGTAGAAGATTTCAAAAATAAATATAATCCAAAAGCTATAAATTATGGAGAATTTTATATAGATAGAGATTATGGAGACCCTTACTATAATGATGTGCCTAAGTTATCAAGATACTATATAGATTCAGACTTAATATTAGATATAAGAACACTTATGTGGTCAGCCTCAGATTCTAAAGCTCAAAACCCAGCAAAATATCAAGTAAGCTATCAGGCAGAATTAAGACTGATTGATGTAAAAGGAAAAAAAGTTGTTGCTAGGGGTTCATGTGCTAATTTAGCGCCAAATAATTCTAGTATTATGCCAGCTACTTATAATGATTTAACAAAGAATAGAGCAGAAATTTTAAAAACAAAACTTAATAATGAAGCTAATGCATGTATTGCAAAATTAGAAAGTGAAATTTTAAATTTGAAATAGACTTCGTAATCGTAGACTTAAATAATTAGATTATAGTAATTGATAATTATGAAGTAGAATATAGGGTGCGAACTTTATAATTAATTTTTTTGAATATTGACTATTTTGAATAAAGATAACTTTGAAATCTCTTTCAATAATTCTTTATCACTTAAAAAGTCATTATTATTTATATTATTATTTTTAAAATTATTATCATGATTAATGATTAATATTAAACCTATTAGTTTAATAAGAACGAGACTAAAAAGTGTTACCCTAAAAATATTACTGAAAGTTAATCAAAAATAACAACAGCAAAATAATTCAATTCAAAATTGTAAAATATAGTTTAGTTTCAATATAGTGCAGATTAAAAATTTAAATTATTATTAGGTTTTACTTGATAAAAAATTATCTCTACTAACAATATTGAATAAATTGTAATGTTTTTGATGGAGTTATTATTTATAATTATTAATCCACAACCATAAAACCAAAAACTAAACTTTCTCATTTTTTTCTGACTAAATTTCAACCCCATAATTCAAGGGCTTCGGCAGTATTCAAACTTAACTTTCAATTTTATTTTCTAATCGTTTTTTTAATCTTTTTTCTCTCAAAATTGGAGTTTTCTCAAGCGAACTGAACTTGAGTTTTTAATTTCAAAAATTTTCAAGTTAAGTTTGAATGGTTAAGCAAGCATTAAATTTATTACTTTTAGTCAAGTACACTTGATATAGAAGATTTAAAAAAGTTAGTTATACACATTGTCCTAGAGCATAAGACACATAATTACTAACTTATTATTTAACTGGACTATTGAAAATATTCAATCAATTTATAATGAACTTAACTTGTGAGTAAGTAATTTTTTGTTTAAATTTGTATAAAGATAGGAAGAAACCTACAACTAACTTGTTGAAAGTTCAGTAAAAATACATAAAAATTCTTTCCTTGAGAAAAAGTTAGTGATGTTATTCTCCCTACTGGATAAAAAAGGTATAAACCAAAAGTTAAGTTTGTAATTAAACCTTATTTTTCAATAAGTATTTCCTGTGAGTATTTATTGTAAGTATTTTTTATAATTTCATACAACCAATATTATATTTTTTCTTTTAAAAAAATTCCAAGAGTAGCAACCTATAATTAATAAAATCATTTTATTAATTATCAACAGGTTGTTATGAAGCCAATCACAGTCAACACTACTGTTGACATAGATTCCTATGTTCTAAACAGTGCAAAGTATTATTCCATAAAG
>JAQTXT010000093.1 GCA_028688645.1 Rickettsiales bacterium | reverse complement strand
ATAAAAAGTTGGGGTATAACAGATAAAGGCATATACAAAAAAGGTGAGAGTGTTAAATATAAAATATATGTAAAAGAACAAAATAATACAAATTTTGTTCTAGCAAAGAAAGAAAAATATTCAATAGAAGTTATAAATCCACAGGAAGAGATTATTTATAAAAAAGAAGATTTAATTTTATCTGAATTTGGCTCTATTAACGGTGAATTTAAATTAGATGAATCGGCAATTTCAGGGCATTATCAATTTAAAGTTTATTCTAATTATACATCTCTTACTTGGTATCCATTAAAATTTTTAGTGGCTGATTTTAAAGTTCCAACATTTAAAGTTGAAACAACAATTAACAAGAATGAATACATTAGTGGTGATAATATAGATATAGAAACTACTGCGAATTTATATTCTGGTGGAGCTTATACGGACGCTTCTACAAGAATAATAACCAAAATAAAAAGTGTTAATTTTAATTCAGATAATTATTTAGCAAAAGGTTTTAGATTTGATTCTTGCGGATTCTATGAAGACTACCAATGTGATAAAGTTTTATCATCTGAATATTTAAAGCTTAATGAAAAAGGAACTGCAAATAATAAGATTAATATAAATGAAGATTTAATATATTGTGGTAGAATAAATTTTGAGTCTTCTGTTTCTGATGATACAGGAAAAAATATCAGCTCTTTTGCTTCAGCAGATTATTTTGCTGTAGATAGATTTGTTGGGCTTAAAACGACAAAATGGGTATATAAAGAAAAAGAAAATGTTGATGTTGAGTATCTTGTTGCTGATAAAAAGGGTAGTCCAGTAAAAAATTCCGAGGTTGATATTAATATTCAATATTATGATACCAAAGTTGCCAAAGTTAAGTCTGCAGGTAATACTTTTGTTGGCGATTATACTAGTGAATGGATTGATTACGCTAAATGTAATGGCAAAACAAGTGATAAAAAAGCAAATACATGTACTTTTAAGCCAGAAAAAGCAGGTAGATACAGATTAATAGCCTCTGTAAAAGATTCAAAAAATAATATTCAGAAAACAGTTGAAACAATATGGGTTAGTGGCTCAAGTTGGGTAACTTGGACTAACAGTAATGATGATGTTTTAGAAATCATTCCTAGTGCTGAAAAATATAATGTTGGAGATACAGCTGAGTATATGGTAATGAATCCATATCCAAACTCTTATGCTCTTATAACAATAGAAAGGTTTGGTGTTATAAAGCAATGGGTTCAAAAATTTGATAATAATACTCCAATGATTAAATTTAAAATAGAACCTGATTATGTACCTGGATTTTATTTATCAGTAAAAATAATATCAAAAAGAGTTGATAAACCTATAGATGCAAATAATGTAGATTTGGGTAAACCAGCCTTTAAAATTGGATATAAAAAGGTTTTAGTTGACGATCCATATAAAAAAATAGATATAAATATTGATACGGATAAGTCAAATTATAAACCTGGAGAAACTGTCAAAGTCAAAATTACTTCAAAAAATAAATTACGAAATGATGAAAAAACCGAAGTAGCAGTAATTGTACTTGATGAGGGTATTTTTGATATGATACAAGATAAAGAAAAATACTTTGACATATATAAAGGATTTTATGATCTTGAAAATTTAGATTTAGAAAATTTTAACTTATTACTTAAGCTAATAGGAAGACAGAATATAGAAAAAAAAGGTTCAAATCCAGGAGGAGATGGAGCACTTTATAAGATGTCGACACTTGAATTAGATGATAATTCTGCGTTTACTAGAAAAAATTTCAAAAATGTTGCTTATTGGAATCCATCAATAATTCTCGATAAAAATGGAAAAACCGATTTTGAATTTAAACTTCCGGATAATTTAACAAGTTGGAAAATATTGGTTGTTGCAAATACAAAAACTGATTTAATGGGGCTTGGTAATAAAACTATTACTTCGTCGTTGCCTTTACAATTAAATGTAAATATGCCAAACCAAGTTAGTGAAAATGATGAATTTTCAGCAGGATTTACTGTTATAAATAAAGTGGATAAGAAAAATAAAATAACAGTAAATATAAAAGCAACTGGTCCCATATCTAGTGGTGATCAAACAATAACTAAGAATATTGTTTTATCTAATAATGGTAGAGAGAGTATATTTTTAAAATTAAAACCAACTAGTTTTGGAGAAATAAAAATATCAGCTTCAATAACTGATGGTGAAAATTCCGATGGATTAACACATATATTAACTGTAAACAAAGCAAGAAATATAGAAACTGCAGTAAATTATGGAACAAGCGATAAAGACAAAGTAACGCAAAATATACAAATTCCAAACAATATATATACTGATGTTGGCGGATTATCGACTACTTTATCTCCAACAATGATTAATAGTATTGAAGGATCTTTCAAATATATGAGGGATTATCCATATAATTGTTGGGAACAGAGGTTGAGTAAAGCTGCAATGTTTGCATACTATAAAAAATTAAAACCATATCTTTCTGATGATTTTAAATGGGAAGAAAAGGAAAATTTAACGCAAAAAACTCTTGATAATGCTTATAAAAATCAAGCCGAAAATGGTGGTATGACTTATTATGTGCCAAGTAATATGTTTGTAAGTCCATATTTAAGTGTCTATACTGCAATGGTTTTTAATTGGCTGGAAGAAGAAGGATATATTGTAGATAAGAATGTGGAAAATAAATTACATAAATATTTATCGGATTTATTAAAAAAAGAAGTGCAAGTGGAATATTATGATCCAAAGATAGATTATACAGTAAAAGCTATGACATTATATGTTCTTTCTAGATATGATAAAGTTACGGATTCCGACATAATGAGATATAAAGATAAATTTAATGATATGTCATTAACTGGTAAAACTTATTATCTATTAGCTTTTGAAAAGATTATTGGTAATGAAAAAGATTCAAAAAAAATGATAGATAATATTTTATCATTTGCTGATTTTAGGTCTGGAAGAGTATATTTTGAAGAAACTTTAGATACTAATTTCTTTGTGATTTTAGATTCTTCACTTAGAACAAATTGTGTAATTTTAAATGCTATGACCGAACTGAGTCAAAATGAGAAATATACAAAAATTATAGAAGATATACCTTTTAAAATGATTAAAGGAATTAATGATGTAAAAGGATCAAGATATTATTTTTATAATACTCAAGAAAATGTATTCTGTTCTAAATCTTTTGGAAATTATTCTGAAAAATATGAAAATCAAACTCCAAACATGAAGTTAAATATTACAATGAATGAAGATAATTTTGGTAATACAAGTTTTACATCATTTAAAGATAAACCTTATACTTCTGAATATAAATTCAAAAATAATGATGAAGGAAAAGCAAAGAAATTAACTATTGAAAAAGATGGAACTGGTCGTTTTTATTATGCAAATAGAATAACTTATGCAAGTAAAAATCTTCCAACGGACAGAATCAATGCTGGAATGGATATAAGAAAAGAATATAGTGTAAAAACTTTAGATGGTTGGAAAATATTAAACTTAGGTGATTCTATTAAGAGAGGCGATTTAATCAGGGTAGATATTTATTTATCAACCCCTGCATTGAGAAGTTTTGTGGTGGTAGAGGATTCTGTACTCGGTGGATTAGAGCCTGTTAATAGAGATCTAGCAACTTCTTCTATTGAGGATTCTGATACTGGAAATGAAAAAGATTATCCTGAAAATTCTTGGTTTAAACAACATTCTGATTGGTATGAGTTTAGTAATTCAAGATGGTCTTTCTATCATAAAGAATTGAATTTTGATAAAGTTAGATTTTATTCCGAGTATTTATATACTGGTAATTATCACTTAGCGTATACAGCTCAAGCTATAGCTGAAGGTATATTTAAAGCAATTCCTGTGAAAGCTGAAGAAATGTATAATCCAGATATTTTTGGTAAGGGATTATTTTCCGAATTAAAAATTGAAGAGAATAATGTTAAAATTGAATAAAAAACAATGGTTTTTCATTTTATTATTATCCGCAATACTGATATTCTTTTATACAACAATATTAAGTATAAAAGATATAAACAATTCATTTGATTCAATACATAACGATATCACTAAACCGCGAGTTTTTGATAGAAATGGTAAGCCTTTAAATTTGACTTATGTAAATAACTGGAATTTTCACTATTTGATTTCACTTGAAAAAGTACCACTTTTTTTTCAAAAAGCCCTTATATTTTCTGAAGATAAAAGATTTTATACTCATAATGGAGTTGACTGGTACGCTAGATTGCATGCTTTGTGGCAAGATATTTCAAATATGGAAATACAAAGAGGAGCTAGCACAATTACAGAACAGACAGTTAAAATACTCCATGAAAGAAATAGAAATTTTTGGTCAAAATGGATAGAGGGTTTTGAAGCTAATTCACTTGAAAAAAATCATAAAAAATCTGAAATATTGGAATTTTATATAAATCAAGTTCCGTACTATGGAAATATGAGGGGAATTATTCAAGCTTCCAATTATTATTTTAATAGAGATATTAGTTTATTAAACAATAAAGAATTACTTGCTCTTGTTGTGTTGATTAAATCTCCAAGTATATTAGATATTTACACAAACAAAGAAAGTGTTGAAAAAAAGATTTCAGCTTTAGCTGTAAAAATGAATCAGGGATCAATAATCTCACATGAAGAACTAAGTGATATAAAAAATACTAAGTTAATCCTAGAAAAACAAGAAATTAACTATAATGTTATGCATTTTGTTAATTATATTCTAACAAATCAAAATTATAATAAAGAAGCTAAAATTATTTCCACATTGGATTTAGATATTCAAAACAAATCACAAGAAATATTGGATTATTATATAAAACAACTTGAGCAAAAAAAAGTGAACAATATTGCTTGCATAGTGATTAACCATGAAACACATGAGGTATTAGCATGGACTGTTTCTAGCAATAAAAAATCAGATACCAGTGATTTTGATTCAATACTTGTAGAAAGACAACCTGGTTCAACACTAAAACCATTTCTTTACGCCATGGCATTTGAAAATGGATGGAATGCTGCAACAATTATTGATGATTCACCATTAGCTCAAAAAGTTGGCAGTGGTTTGCATGAATTTAATAATTATAGTAATAACTACCATGGTAAAATAACTGTTAGAACAGCACTTGCAAATTCACTAAATATACCAGCAATAAAAACTGTTGATTATTTTGGTGTTGAAAAATATTTAAACCTATTACATAAACTGGGTTTTAGTCTAAATAAATCTTCTGATTACTATGGAACTGGTTTAGCACTAGGTAATGGAGAAGTTTCTTTATTAGAATTAGCAAGAGCATATACCGTATTTCCTAATAGAGGAAAATTATTTGATTTAAAATTTACTATTCATAATTTTATTAGTAAACCAATTAATGTTTTCAAAGAAGAAACAACCTCAATAATAACACATATTTTATCAGATGAAGTAGCTCGCTCTATTGAGTTTGAGAATAGCACGAATTTTTTATTTAAAACAGCATTCAAAACTGGAACATCAAATGACTATAGAGATTCATGGGTTGTTGCTTATGATTCAAAATATTTAGTGGCTGTTTGGGCTGGTAATCTAAATAACCAAACGACCCTTGGTGTAACTGGTTCATATGTTCCACTAAAAATAGCAGAAGATACAATGAATTACTTGAATAGAAATAATACAATAAATAATTTATATATCAGTCCAAAACTAATAAAAAAAGAAATTTGTGTTGAAGACGGCATTATTTTCAATGATAGAAAATGCAATTCTTATACTGAATTTTTTGAAACAAATATATCCATTCCAAATGAACTTCCAGACAATACGGATTTTCCTTTTGAATTCCCAAAAATAATTAGACCAACAAATGATTTAATTATAGCTGTTGATCCACGAGTACCACTTGATGAACAAAAATTTAAGTTTGATGTTCAGAATACTTTAGAAAGCGATATTATTGAATGGAAATTAGATGATAAAATACTATTAAATAGCAATAAATCTTATTATTTATGGAAAATATCAAGAGGAGATCACATTCTTAATGTGAGTATAATTCGTAATGGAAATATAATATTTTCAGAAAAAATAAAGTTTAGAGTTATTTGATAATTTATTCCTAAAATACTCCACTACTTGCGGTGTGATATTAAAAATAAAGGAACAGAATTTGTTGACATCTATCGCAGAATAGATACTATCAAACTAATAAGTATAGAATTCATGCGGGCAGGATTTAAGAATATTCAAACTTTTATAGCCTTTCACATTTTAGTTGCAACATATCTCTCTTTTAAAGCTCTATCTAAATTCTCATAGAAATTATCACAATTTAATCTAAACTTTCTAATTAAATCTTTTAAAAAGTGCCAATAATGTT
>JAQTXT010000092.1 GCA_028688645.1 Rickettsiales bacterium | reverse complement strand
TGTCAAAAATAACTTCCCATTCTTTACAATTTGAATTATTGTTTTGAACAAATATTAAAGATTTATCGGGATTTTTAAAATTTTTTAAAAAATCGTTATTAATATAAATATCTCCAGCTAATACTAAGCAGTCATCATTCAATTCTTTCTCTGCTTTTAAAAGAGAATAAAAATTATTGTATTTGTCATAATTATTATTATGTATTAATTTTATGGTTTTATATTTTCTTTTTAAAAATTGTAGTTTCTCATTTTTATATCCAGTTATAATAAAGATATCATTAATATTTTTCGATAATAAATACTTAATTATTCTTTCTAATAATGTCTCATTATTAATTGGAAATAAAGGCTTTGGAAGTGTGTCTGTGAATGGTTTTAATCTTTCACCTTTTCCTGCCGCTAATATTATAGCTTTCATTTTATTTTATAAAGTTGTTTATAGATATTTTTCACTGAATTTGTGTGCAATTTTAAATTATTTACAGATAAAAAATCTTTTTTCAAATAATCCTTGATAAATTTTCCGCTTCCGTCACTTGGATTATCTATCTTTTCTTTTATTTTTTCTTTTCTTTTGTTAAAAAATATATCTTTTTCAAAGCATTCTTTTATATTTTGAACTAATTCTTCTTCATTACTTGGCGAGTAATAGCTTTTTTCAATGTCCATAACATTATTTAGAAATTTTACACTATTTTTATTTCTCGTGCTTATAATTTTTTTATCACTTAATAATGTAATAATAGAAAATGCAGCACTTGAATTAATAATTATATCACTTGACAAAAATTGAGAAACATAATTGGAATTATTATCAATTTTAGCATTGATATTAGATGTAAATTCTTTTTTCCAATTTTCAATTTTTGCTTCATTCCAAACATTATCTGTTTGATTTTCTAATTGTACAAATAAATTTGGATGTGGTCTCATTACTAAATCAATATTTGGAAACATTTTTGGTAATTTTAAAAAAAGTTCTGAATAATTTATAAAATCAGAATTGCCTACTGAAACATTTGCATTATCTAAATATCCCCACGGTTTAATTGTCCAATGTGGTGTCCATAAAATTCTAATATGATTATGATCTTCAAAATTCCACAATTTATCAGAGTTTGTTGTAAAAAAATCTCTAAATTGTTTAATTAAGAATAAATCAAATATTGGATGACCAGCTTTTACAATTTTAGTTTTTAAAATTCCTTTAGCATAGTCTTCAATTTCTTGATCTGTGTGGAGAAAAATTCTATATAACCAAAAAAAATCTGTATTATTCTGGTTAAAATGATTAGAGGAATGTGTTGCGTAAACTTCAGGACCATATGGTATATAAATAACTTTTGTAAATTTACTTAAATAACTGGAATTATATATTTTATTTCTTTGTTCTTTATATGGAGTTGCTATCAAAACATAATCCGGATTTAATCTTTTTAAATCGAAATATTTTCCATCTTTTATATTTTTTTCCATAATATGGATTTTATCATTTTTGAATATTTGCAAAATTTCAGAATCTATCGAATTAGATTCTGGAACAACCCAAATATCAAAACCACCATCCCAAAGACATTCTTTATAGAAAGAGTGATTGTTTAACCAAAAATTTAATCCCCTATACAAAAAAACGATTTTAATTTTATTCATAAAACATTACGATTATATTGATTTAAAAAAATATTTTCTGGTCTTTTTGCTTTCTCAAATAAATCTTTCAAAGTCCATTGAAGTTCGGGATCTCTATATGATGCTATTTGAACGAAAATTGTGTCTTCCGAAGTGTATTGCTCCATATAAATATTAACAGTTTATTGGTATTATTTTATGAATTAATTATCAAATTTCAAGAAAATAATTTTATAGACAATAAAATAAAACATTATATATTTATTTTAACCAATAATTTTTGTCATATATGAAAACAGATATTGAAATTGCAAGAGAAAATGGAATTTTGCCAATAAAGCAAATTGCTGAAAAAATTGGTATTAGTGAAGATAATTTAGAATTTTATGGAAAGTATAAAGCAAAAATTTCACAAGAATTTATTGATAGTCTAAAGAATAAGAAAGATGGTAAGCTGGTCCTAATAACTGCTATAAATCCAACACCTGCTGGTGAAGGTAAGACTACGACAACTATTGGTTTAGGGCAGGCTTTATGGAAACTTGGCAAAAAAAGTATAGTAGCGCTTAGAGAGCCTTCATTAGGACCATGTTTTGGTGTAAAGGGTGGAGCGACTGGTGGTGGCTATTCTCAAGTGATTCCAATGGAAGATATAAATTTACATTTCACTGGTGATATTCATGCAATTACAACAGCTAATAATTTGTTATCCGCTTTGATTGATAATCATATATATCATGGAAATGCTTTAAATATAGATATAAATAATATTAAGTGGAAAAGAGTTCTCGATTTGAATGATAGAGCATTGAGAAATATTACAGTTGTTTGTGGTAAAAACGAAGCTAAAAGAGATGATGAGTTTATGATAACTGTCGCATCTGAAATTATGGCGATTTTGTGCTTATCAGAAAATATTAAAGATTTAAAGGAAAGAGTAGGGCGAATTTTGGTTGCTTATGATCTTAATGGAAAACCTGTTTTTGCTAGAGATTTAAAAGTCCAAGGCTCTATTGCGGTTTTATTGAAAGATGCTATAAGACCGAATTTGGTTCAGACTCTTGAAGGCACTCCTGCGATAATCCATGGTGGACCTTTTGCAAATATTGCACATGGTTGTAATAGTATAATAGCTACTAAAACTGCATTGAAATTGGTTGATTATGTAATTACAGAAGCAGGTTTTGGTGCTGATTTAGGTGCAGAAAAGTTTTTTGATATAAAATGTAGAAAAGCTGGCTTAAAGCCTCATGCTGTTGTTATAGTTGCTACGGTTAGAGCATTAAAATATAATGGTGGAGTTGACAAAAAAGAGCTTGCTGTTGAAAATTTGGAAGCATTACAAAAAGGTATAGTAAATTTGGGACAGCATATTGAAAATTTGAAAAAATATGGTATTCCAGTAATTATTTCTTTAAACAAATTTACAAGTGATACTGATGATGAAATTGAAATTATAAAAAAGTATTGTGAAGATTTGGGTGCTGATTTTACTGTATGTGAGGGTTGGGCTAAGGGTGGAAATGGTGCAGTTGAGTTGGCTAAAAAAGTTTTATCAGAAATTGAAGGTAAAGAAAGTGATTTCCATACTTTGTATGATGAAAAATTATCAATTAAAGATAAAATTGATATTATAGCAAAAGAAATTTATAGAGCTGATGGTGTCGAATTTTCTGAAAAAGCTGAAAAAGATATTATGAGAATTGAAAAACTTGGATTTGATAAAATACCTGTTTGTATTGCAAAAACACAATATTCTTTTAGTGATAATAAAGATTTATTGGGCGCTCCAAGGGGTTTTAAAATTAATATAAGTGATGTTAGATTGTCAAATGGTGCAGGGTTTATTGTGTGTCTTGCTGGTGATATTATGACTATGCCGGGTTTATCAAAAACTCCTGCCGCAGAGAATATTAATTTGAATGATGAAGGCGAAATAGTAGGGTTATTTTAAGTAGCAATGATTTTTAAGAATAGTTTTTGTTGTGTTTATAGTACGGATTCCCGCCCTCGCGGGAATGACGATTTTATTAGGTTCAATTATGTTATTCTTGTCCCCACATTTGTTGAGATAAACTCAACGGGAATCAGTGAGTTTTATAGGAGAACGGAATGAACTCTTATATTAAAAAACTTACTTTAACAAACTATAGAGTTTATGAAAATAACTCATTTAATTTTACACCTAAAATTAATATTATCTACGGTAGAAACGGGATTGGAAAGACCAATATTTTAGAAGCCATTTCATTTTTATCAGCGGGTAAGGGTTTTTTTAATTCTAATTTGAATGATGTTTTAAAAATTGAAAAGGATAATTGGACTATTTTTGCCAATATTGAAAATAATGATATTGCTGATACTTTAGCTGTTTTTTCTGAAAATGATGATGGATGTCTAAAGAAAAAAATCAAAATAAATGGAAATTTTGTCAGAAGTCAAGAAGAATTAAGCAAAATATTCAATATTATTTGGTTAACACCAGATATGCAAAATATATTTAATGATGACAAATCCATCAGACGAAAATTTTTAGATAGAATAGTTTATTTGCTTGATAATCAACATTCTTCAAGAGTTGCTAAATATGAGTTTTTGGTAAAAGAAAGAATGCGAGTTTTGCAAGATGAATGTAAATTTGATAAAAAATGGTTATCAATTTTAGAAAATAAGATTGCGGAAGTCGGCATTTCTATTGCGGTTGCAAGGAATGATATCGTTAGAAAAATGAATACAATTTTGTCAAACTATGATTTTGAATTTCCAAAATTTACAATTACTCTTGATGGTTTTTTTGAAAATTTAATGTTGGAAGATTTAAAGTCAATAGAAGCAGAACAAAAATTTAAAGAAATTCTATCAAATAATAGAGAAAAAGATAAAGAAACAAAAAGAACCAATGAAGGAACCCATAAAACTGATTTGAGATTGTTTTATCAAAAGAAAAATATGGATGCGCAGTTTTGTTCTACAGGGGAGCAAAAGTTATTTTTGGTATCTTTAACTATTTTAAAAGCTTTGATGTGTAAAGAAAATAAAAAAGCTACACCGATTATTTTACTTGATGAGGTATTTTCTTATTTAGATAAAAACAAGAAACTTGAATTATTTCATGAATTATTAAAGTTAAATATTCAATCTTTTATTACAGGGACGGATGTTAGTGTTTTTAGTGACTGTTTGAATAATGATTTTGATGTGAATTTTTTAAATCTTGAAGATTTTATACTTTTTTTAAATAGTACACAGTAAAGCAATATAAAAAAATAGCTAATAAATTAGCTATTTTTTAAACTTACATTGTTGTATTTTATACTATTTTGTTTCAGAAGAAATATCTTCGATTTCATCTTTTTTACTAAGAGTCTTAGCTAAAGTTATTATACTTTTTCTAAGTGTGGGTTCTTTAATTGCAGAAAAATTCTTAATTAAAGTTATAACTTCTTTTTCAGAAACGGAATTCTTATCATCAAAATTTACTTTACTATCTGTCAAATAACCTTTACTTCCATAAGCTGCTTCGTACTGATCGAAAAAATAACTTACTGGAACTTTTAAAATTTTGGCAAAGTCATACAATCTACTAGAACCTATTCTATTAGATCCTTTTTCATATTTTTGAATTTGCTGAAATGTTACACCAGTTAATTCGCCTATTTTATTTTGGCTTAATCCAAGTTCATTTCTTTTTATTTTTAATCTAGCTCCAACATAAACATCGACTGGATTCATTGGCATCTTTTCCCCTATTTAATTTATTAATAATTGAGTATCTATCTCACGCGTTGTACCATTATACACATCAAAAAATAATTTGCAAGCAAAAAAAGTTTATATTTTAAAAACACAACCAACTCTATCCCTAACAATGATTGAAAATATTGGAATATTGTTATTGTCTTTTAAAAAAATGGCCACTTATGTGGCCATTTTATAGTTAATAATAATTATTTAACCGAGTCTTTTAAGACTTTACCAACTGTAAATTTAACTTTTTTACCAGCTGGTATCTTAATTTCCTTACCAGTTCTTGGATTTCTTCCAGTTTTAGCTTTTGTTGCTACAACTTTGAAGCTACCAAAACCAATTAAAGACACATCTTGTCCTTTTTTTAATGATTCTAATATTGTTTCAACAAATGAGTCTAAAAACAACTCACTGGCTACTTTTGTATTACCAGTTTTTGAAGCAATCGCATTAATTAGATCTGTTTTAAACATTTTTATATATTTTTATTGACACCGTTTGCTAATTTAAAACATAAAATTAATAAGTAAATAGTTTTTTGATATTTTTCAATATTTATTGATTGGAAGATATGTAAAATTGATAAAGTCATATTTTTGATTTGATATTATTAGATATTGTGTTTTATTTTTTCAGCCTTATTATCAAAAAAAACAATATTCATTTTATGAGCAAAGTTTTTAAAAATAAAAGATTTTATACAACATTTATAATTGTATTATTAATTCTTTCTTCGTTCGGTATTTATCTACATGATAAAATTTCTATTAATAATAATTTTTTGAAATTTGAAGAAAATTTTTTGACTAACTATTCAAAAGATAAATTTATTGAGAAGACATTAAGTAATATAGACATATATAATAAGCTAAAAATAGTAAAATATATTCAAATTAAATATAATAGTTTTTTAAAGAGCGATTTAAATTTAGATAATTCCATAAAAGATTTTACAAATACTTATGATGAAGCAAGTTTAATATTAACAAATCTTAAAAAAATTAAAGCCATTACAGAAAAAGAT
>JAQTXT010000091.1 GCA_028688645.1 Rickettsiales bacterium | reverse complement strand
TCGACAAAGATGAAATCGTTTCATAAAACTTTTAACTAAAAAAGCTTGTTTACAATCAAGAAATTGCTCATTTGCAATAAGATAGTGAAGTTGATGAATCTGATATCGATTAAATGTTTGATGTTCATGAAGAAAATTTCACATAAGTGAAATAAATTACAGCAATAAATCCTTAACCTCCAATATAAACTCCAAAAGATGATCGCCTTGCTTAACTAATTCACTAGAAACTGTTGGGAACTTATTTATTTGGTACTTTAGAAGATTGGAAAGGTATACCTACAGCAATAAATGTGACTTTTGTAACTTTTATTACTGGAAAGGCAATACCTATGTGGGACATGGATCAAAAAAAGAAAAATCCTCAAAAAAGTAATTAAAAAGAATAAAAAACTCGAAAAAGAAAAAAATCACTTATACCTGAAAGTTAACCTGTTGATGTTGAATAAATGATTCATGTTGTCTTAGGAACAGATCGTGGAGTAATTTTCAGTGTTGATATAAAAAATAGAACCCAATTTTAGTCACGAATAGTAGTTCATACATAGCAAATTGATTATATTAAAGAATTCTTCCCAAAAAAAGTAGGTTCTTTTTTACAAAATTTAGTAAATGATGAGATTTTCTTCATGTCATTAGATCGTAATCGTTAATTTTGTTTTTGGAGCATTTCAGAAAGCCATCCACCAAATATCTATTGTCGAGTAACAAATAACAGAAATATTTCTCATATCAGCTTACATGACTCTTTTTTACTTGTTGGTGAAAAAGAAGGAAAGATTTCAATTTTGTAGATAATTAACTAACAATAAAAATCAAACTAAAAATAAGATTTTTTAACACCTCTGTCGCCTCTCAGGAGGAAACAATCAAGTTCATCAACAAGAGACTTACATGCTACTCATTCTTCAAAGCTTTACTTTAAAGTATCTAAAAATGACGGCATTTATGGGCATATGAAAAAGGTGACTACAGGAGATTATATTAGTTACAAAAAAAAGAACCTGTTTATTACAGGAAGTTAAGATTGTATTATAAAAATGTGGTTAGGATTATAAAAAATTTTGCTTTTTTAGCTTAAAATATTTGATACTATTGAACATATGAGATTTATTCATAATGGGATGAATTTTATAATGGCTCATAATAATCAAATATCTGTCATAAAAACATAAAATGTTCATTAAATAAAAAATATTGATAGTCAACTTGATACAAAATATTCAAGTTTACTATATTTTGGATTTGACATATTGTCAATAAAATCTTTTTTTATGAAAGAAGATGAGTCACCTCATTCAGTCTTAAGGAAAACGTCTAATTTCAGGCTCAAAATGAAAAATTCTTTAAAAGTAGATCTCAAAAATCAAATATTTGAGTAAATTTCTTACAAGAGTTCAATAGGAGAATTTGGATTAAAAGCGGGATTAAAATTTAAAATGAATCAAATGACAAGTATTGAAGAATAACAAAATAAAAAACCTTAATAGTAAAAACAAAACGAGTTTTTAACAAAACTTTAAGAAAAATAACCTTAGCCTAATCTATATTATTCTCCTGAAAAAAAATAAACAAATTAGTTATAGAAAGAAAAAAAGATTAAAATTTATGCTAAATCTGAGGAAAAAATCAAGGCTAAAAAATCCTTTTATATTGCAAGCACAGCTCAGTCCAAATAATACAATTAAGCTTATTTTATGCTTCCTAAAATTGGCTCTAGAAATTCTGCTGATAAATTTGGTAAAAGTAAGGCGTCAACTTCTTTTCAAGTATCAAGCTTTTTGGATGAGCTCAAGACTCAAAGATAAAAAGCCTACTCATATTTTGGCCGATATTCA
This sequence comes from Rickettsiales bacterium, assembly GCA_028688645.1. Taxonomy (GTDB): domain Bacteria; phylum Pseudomonadota; class Alphaproteobacteria; order Rickettsiales; family UBA1997; genus CALXSC01. Next base: position 4,699 of record JAQTXT010000091.1, on the reverse strand, counting down.
AAGAAATGAAATATTTAATTTAATAATTTTTTCCATATCTGACATTTATCGAAACTTTGTCTCTATTTTTCAAAAATAAAAAATTTTTACATTTTATTAAAATTTTTATTTACATCCAAAAAGCAAGTGATCTTGTTAAAGGTCATTTTATTAGAATAATTAAGTAATTCAAAGTTGATTTTGAGTAAAAACGTTATAAAAATAATCAGAAAATTCATGAACATTTAGAATAAATATGTGTATTTATGATTTACGATCAGGTGGCAATTAAAAAGAGTATTATAAACTTACAAGCTCAGTATAAAAATTTAAACTACGCATTTCTCCAATCTCGCTAAACTATTAATATGGAACCTTAACTATACAACCCTGCAGACATATAAACAATGGTGTATGTGAATTATCAGTCAAGAGATCTTTTCGACAGTCTTTTGGATGAGACATATGCGCCAGGAATGCCAGCTGAGAGTTTCCCGATAAATTCTTCTGGAGCTATATAAATCGAGGACAAAAGATAGATACAAGGCTGTAAATGTACAAAAATAGACTGTCTTAAACTGTATTGTGAATGTTTCGCACGTGGAAAGACCTGTAGCGAAAACTGTATCTGTGTATGTTGTCGGAATAAAACAGAAAATGAATAGGAAATTTATCAGGCTAAACAAATTGCTAACTATAGGAATCCTGGATTTTTCAAAAACGTTCCAGCCTTTGTTCCTCAGCGTAAATGCACGTGCAAAAAGTCTCAATGTAAAAAGAAATATTGTGAATGTTTTAGTGCAGGCCTAAAATGTTCATAAGAATGTGAGTGTATAGGATGTTAGAATGGCAAATGTCATCATCACGATGAATAAAAAATATATCGGATGGGGATTGCTGTCCATGCTTGAACTCTTTGATAATTTATACTTTGTTTTACTTTCTTTCTATTACTTTTTTTGGCAGCCATATCTTTTTCGAAGAAATAAGTATTAAAGGAAAAATAAAAAATAGACTATCAAAGTACAATAATATAAATAAAGTTAGCCTTAGTTAAAAAATCATCAGAAAACAGTAATTAATTAAAACAATCATTTATGAGCCCCATCTTTTCAGAATTATTCAAACATAGATTTGGATCATCTCCTCGATTTCGTGGTCACATAATGAGCATTTGGTATGTTTTTAAGAACAATTTTTACAAGTTATACTGTGCTTGCAAGGTAAGAACACAATGTTTCTCTATTTTGAATTGCAGTCAATACAGATGTGAGAATTTTATTAGATTTACATTTTGCTATCAAATCTTGCTTTTGATTCTAAGCTGCAAATATAAGTAATTGTATTTCCGATTTTAAAAATGGTGCCATCTTCAATTTTATGACCTTTTGATTGCTTTTTTTGTTAACTTAATCTCAGCCAGGTTCTTCATTAATAAAAAATGTACCCGTTCGTAGAGTCAATGTCTTCTAAAAAAAATTTACCATTGAAAAAAAATATTTTTGCATGTGTTCCTGACATATGTTGATCATCACGTGCAAAATCATTATTATTTTTTCTTCCAAATAAGTAGTTAGGTTTTTGAGTCAAATCAATGCAAAGCTCTTCCGTCATACTTGTTATTACGTTTAAACATTCGAGATTTATGCACTTTGAATGATTTAAAGTTTCTTTAACTGTAAACAAGTAAGATCCAAGCTCAATAAGCATTCCTGGTAACAGTTAAAATTTATGATGAACTTTAATGAAGGTTCCTGATTGAGTACCTACATCATAAATGAAAAATTCATTGTTTTGCATGTATATTTTAGCATGATTAATTTCAACAGTAACTTCAAGACTTTGTATTTGATTGCTTGAATGACGGCCAATATTAAGACCTTTTCTGTCTGCAATATAATTTACAGTTTGAGGTCCTTCGTAGTTTGTGATCTTTAGTTTTAAGCCAGTTGGCTCTTCTACAATTAGCGGTGCTGTATTGAAAATTGAAACTTTTTTATTAATTTTTGAAGTAGTTGTTTTTCTTTGGTTAATGTTTGGGCAAATGTTTTACTTGTCCATATTTGAATGAAACAAGTATTCATTAAATGCAATGAAACCCTTTTCAATCCAAGCCATAAACTTCTTTTGCTGTATGTTACTGTTTATTCCTAACTTTGAGAGTATTTTAATCGTCGTTTTGGAAAGTAGTTCTCCATTGAAATTGTTATTTTCTTAATAAACTTAGAAATTTACCAAATAAGGGCAAAAATTTCTCCATGTCGATGAAGTGAAGCCATTTTCGGATCTCTACGATTGACCAGCTCTCGACTGGTTTAGGAACTAACATTGATAGGGCTTAGTAATCCATTGAATTTAATTATTAAACGGTTGAAAAACTTTAAATTTTTCTCTTTAAATTTTAAAATGACTTCTAACTCTATAATTTGCCTTCTTTCAAAGAAACTTCCATATTTTATTTCTTAAATTCAAGAAATTTTAACTTTATGGTTAAAAAACAGTAATCATAATTTCTCTTTTGTACGAAGTAAAATGATAAATATTTTTCAAGATTTTTTCATGAAAACTTCTCATAGCTGTTAGTAAAATTTGATAACATAAATTCAAAAATTATGAATATAAAAAAATACAAAAGATAAAAAATAAAATGAATGAGTATCATCTGCTGACTCAAATAAAAAACGATGTAGAGAATAAAAGAATGAAAAAGTATCAACAGATTAAGTAAAAAAGTAATGCTAAATACTATGAGCTTTATCTCAATAAAATAATCATCATACAAAAATTTTGGCGTAAGCATCTTATACGGAAAAGCTTTTTCCTTTAAAAATTGGCAATTAAAGAGATGGAAAAAAATATTCTGAATAGATAGAAAAATTAAAAGTTGAGAAATTCCCTTTTACTATTAAAAAAACAACGCAGAGATATTTAAAATATTGATCCGAATGAGCATTAAGTCTTTTATAAAAAATAGCTTTAAAATCAACTAAAATCATCCCTAAGAAGCGTATTTTAAGGGGCTGATCGATATGCGAAAATTAAAGCTGTCTTAAGAAGTTAAATGATGAGTTATCAATAAATTGTCAAAGAAAATTAAGGTCTAAAAAAATCTTGTCAAGAAAGTACTTTACAGAAAGAAAGTTTGAAACAGAAAAATAAACAGTTATCTTAAAAGATCAAGGGGCTTAAAAACATAATTACTGACTAAAAAACTGAAATTCTTTTGTTAAAGCAGAAAAATAACCATATTTTCAACTTACTTCCATTGAAATAATAACTATGAAGTGATTTTTCTAATATTTATTTTGTTTAATTTAAAAAATTCAAAAAGACACCCACGAAGGGGCTCGAACCCTCGACCATTAACTTAAAAGGCTAACGCTCTACCGACTGAGCTACGCGGGTTATTCATTTACTATCCTGCTAATTTCAGGAAGTAATGTGGAAACTTGAAGGTTTTTCTATTTTGACTGTAAAAGAAATTACCTTAAATAATACCAGAAAATAAACAAAAATATTTATTAAAAGTTTTTTAATTTTAGTTCAATATACTTTATTTTGATTTAAAAGAAGAAGTAATTTTTAAATAAATAATTCTCGTGAAATCAATCTTTTCTTTAAAAAGATCATTGGACTGGATGAACAGCAGTGAATTTTGAACCAAAAACGAGAGAGATAATGGCCATAAGCTTCATAAGAATATTAAGGGCTGGTCCTGAGGTATCCTTAAGTGGGTCTCCGACGGTATCACCAACAACGGCAGCCTTGTGAATTTCAGTTCCCTTTTTAACTTTTCTTCCTTCATCATCGAGCATAGCTCCACTTTCGATGTATTTCTTAGCATTGTCCCAAGCACCTCCGGTGTTGGCAGCTGAAATAGCTAATTGAACTCCACTGACAATGGCACCTGGCAAGAAACCGGCCAACATTTTAGGACCGAAGATGAAACCGATCAACAATGGGGCTGAGATGACCTTAAAATTAATTAAAAAAGTACCATAAGTCCTGGAGCGATCATTTCAATCAAAGATGCTCTGGTTGAAATAGCAATACAAGCCTTGTAGTCTGGTTCGACTGTTCCTGTTAAGATTCCTGGATTTTCTCTGATTTGTCTTCTGACTTCTTCGACCATACCGAAGGCGGCTTTACCAACTGATTTAATAGTGAAAGCTGAGAAAATGTATGGCAACATAGCACCAATCAACAAACCGGCAAAGATTTCTGGTTCAACCAATGAGATCAAAGATTTCATTTCAAGACCAGCATTATGGAGGAAACCACCATAAAGAGCCAATGAGACAAGGGTAGCAGATCCGATAGCGAAACCTTTTCCGATAGCAGCAGTTGTGTTACCAGCTGCATCAAGTCCATCAGTTCTTTCTCTGACTTCAGGTCCCATTTCAGCCATTTCAGCAATACCACCAGCATTATCAGAAATTGGTCCATAACCATCAATGGCCAATGACAAAGGTAAGTTAGCCAACATACCCAAAGCAGCAATAGCGACTCCGTAGAAGGCTAAAAGAGTGTTAGCGAAATAAGCTGTCAAAGCAATACAGATAACTGGAACCAAAGTTGACATGTAACCCAAAGCAAGACCGATAGTGACGTTTGAAGCTGCACCGGCTTTGCATGAATCAGCGAGTTCTCTGACTGGACCGTAGCTGTGAGAAGTGACATATTCAGTAAAGGCAGCAATGATCATACCTGAAACCAAACC
>JAQTXT010000090.1 GCA_028688645.1 Rickettsiales bacterium | reverse complement strand
AGAATTGCAAAAGGTTCGGGAAGTAATATTCAAGAGGTTAATAGTTTGTTGAAAAAGTTTAAGCAAATTAAGAAGACTATTGAAGTTGTAGGAAGTATGGATAAGAATCAGTTGAAAGATGTGATGGGCCAACTTGGAAATGTAAAAGATAGCGATTTTAATTTTTAATATATTGTTTTGATAGCTCCCCTTTGTCGCTCCGCGACATTTCCCCTCAAGGAGGGGTAAGATATTCTGATTTGTTGAACTATCTTTTCTTAACCACTACTCGTAATCTTTCCCTCCTTGATGGGAAATGTCGCAGAGCGACAAAGGGGAGCTATAGTCAATCATTTATAAATCGTTATTTATCAAAAATAACACTATTATTATTGTCTGTATAAACCTTATTAAGATTAATAGTTTTATTGTAATAAATATATATGATATTACTTATTTGTTTTTCTTCAAGCCAAGGATTATAATTTTGTATAACTTCTCTCTGAACATTTTTAAATACAAATTTTATTGTATTATCAATTGTAATTGAAAAATTGTCCTCTAAATTTGCAGAAGCTACTATATTTGCAACCATAATTCCATTATCTTCCAGACTGTTTTTGACATCATTAAAATATTCAGTAGTTACTAAATGTGTTGGAATATCAAGGGCATTGGAATATGTATCTAAAACTATTAAGTCATATTTTTGATTATTATTCTTTAAAAAATTTCTAGCATCTTTAGCTACAAATTGTTTGTTATTATCTAAATCTTTTTGCAAAAAGTATTTTTCTGATATTTCTAAAATAGATCGATCTATATCAACATAAGTATAGTTGTTATATTCATCATCAATTCCTATAGTAAAACCGCCAGCACCCAAAACCAATATATTTCTAACTTTATCTTTTGGGATTGTTGAAATAAAATTATCATTAATATATTTTACATATTCAAACATTAAATTTTTATTTTGTGAAACTTTCGAAGAATAGGAATTATTCACCAACATAATTTTTGATATACTATCATCTGTATCGAGAATTTTAATCGTTGAATATTCATTATTTGATAGTATTCCTATTTTTCTTTCAATGATAGAATTATTGAACATAAATGTTATTGCTAAAAATAGAAAAGATGCTAAGTAAATCTCAATTTTATTTCTATTATTCAATATTAATATAGCCACCGTTATCAAAAACATATTAAACATAGCAGCATAATTCACACCAAAAAACGGCATAATAAATAATGTAGTCAAAATTGAGCCACCAAAAGATCCTATGGTTCCATAAAACAACATTTTCCCAGTCATCTTACCCGACAAATTCTTAGAAAAATAATTACTAATCAGAGGTGTTGTTTGAGCCAATAAATAAGAAGGCACAGCAAGCAATAATAACGAAAACGCAAATGCTTGAGCTATTCTATTTGTTAATCCTATATATTCAAAAGTTTTAAAGTAATATGGTAAAAAAATATAAGAAGTACCAGCAAAAATAAAGATTGTTGAAATAACAAAATTTTTCAAAATTATCTGTCTTATACTATCTTTCCTAATATTCATTTTTCCACTAGCATAATAACCAATAGACAAAAATATCAACACTATTCCTATAATTATCGAGGCAATTATAGTATCATTTCCCAAATATGGTATAATCTGTCTCATAGCAAGTAATTCAAGAGCCAAACTAACATAACCACTTATCAGAACCACTACAAAAAGAAGAAAAGATATTTTTTTATTCATGATTTTTATTCATCATTTGATATTCAAACCACTTCGCAATCTTCAAAAACCTAAAATAAGCCAAAGACACCGAAATTATAAACCCATACCAGCCTTGCACAAACTTCATTCTAAAGAAATAATACTTAATAAATTGAAAAGGCATCTCAATAATTAATCTAAATTTAGAATAAGTCTTACCTTGAGCAACTGCCGTTTTCACTAATTCATCAGTATACATATTCAACTTATACCAAAAATGATACAAATTCAAATACGAATAATGCAAAATCACACCATTCAGCTTCTTAGCCCCCAGACCCTCTTTCAACACAACAATCCTATCATGTGTCAAATCATCAGGCATAGTAGCAACATTCTTATCATAAAGCCTAATAGACTCATCACCATCAGCAAACAACTTTGGCTTTTCATCACCAGGGAACATATCTCTATGCTTAATAACATACAAAGGATATTCAGGATTTTTCTTAATTTCTTTTATTTCTTCAATCAATTCTGGCGATAAAACCTCATCCGCATCCAACCTCAACAAATAATCATTTTCACATTGACCTTGAGCGAAATTTTTCTGCGAAGAAATATTTTTCCACTTATGAAACATAAACTTACAACCAAAACTCTTAGCAATTTCCTCAGTCCTATCAGTACTACCACTATCAACAACAATTATCTCATCCGCCACCTGCTTCAGAGCCTCAAGCGTTTTAGGCAATCTAGCCTCTTCATTCAGCGTCACAATATATGCCGATAACTTCATATTTTTCACTTTTTTCTGCTTTCAAGAGTGTAGAAAAAACTTGGTAATTGTCAAGAGTTTTACTTCCCTAGCACTTCCAAAATCCTATTCATATCATTTTTATCATACCTTTGATCTAACGGCAAAGGAAGCAAATACTTTTTCAAATACTTTTCATCATCAGACAAATATTTATCAATACCACACCAACAAGGTACAAGAGAAATCTTATTTTTAACTAATCTTTCCCTTAATAATTCATCCTTAACCAAATATGGATAAACCATCGGCACATCATCCTCGGCCAAATTCAATTTTAACTCATTAGTTTTTTCTAATTCCCCATGCAAAATCTCAAAATTTTTCAAACGAATTTGCCCACTCTTTTCATAATCCACATTTTTCAAAAGAGCCCCAGTCAAATTAGACATCCTCATAATCGGAGCATCATCTAACGCACATTCATTCTTCATAAAATTAATACAACCAGCATCAACACTCTTATCATAATATTTCAACAAATGCACACACAAATGATACGACACCGCCACCTCCAACTCCTCTTTCACACAACCATCACACCAAGCTAGCCCACCATCAGGTACACCAAGAAACTTCCTTAAACTATAAAACGCACCCAAACCCCTTTGTGAACTATAAAGTGCCTGCGTATTATCAACAATCAGATTCTTATACTTATTCTTCAGCACTCCAACCTGCCTACCACAAACCCCAAAATAATTATTATACAAAACAAAATCATTCTCAGCAAAATCAATCATCGGCATAAAATTTTTATCAACATGATAAAAAACCAACTCACACCCCTCAGCCTTCAAAGCCTCCCACACAAACGCACAAGTATAAACAGGCACAGCAATTTTCTTAATTTGGCACACACGAACAATATACCTCAAAGCATTCCTACCAGAATTCAACAAAATCCTATCTTTCAGCCAATCAAGCGAAAAATTAGCACACTCCAACCCAAAATACCCACCAATTTCTTTCATTTTTTACCTAAAAACACACGTTCATATTGTTAATCAACACAAGGATTTATTCAAGAAATTTTATCATTTTTCAACATATCACTTACCAAATCCTTTTGCCACTTTGTGCGGAAAGAGGGTTGAACCCTCTTTCCCATCGTTCAGAATAAAGTTATATTTATAAACCATAAATAATAGTGGTTAAGGCGATTTATTTTGAACGGTGAGGAAGGATTTACAAAATCCTTCCTGCTCAAGTTTACTTTATTCAAGAAATTTTATCATTTTTCAACATATCACTTACCAAATCCTTTTGCCCACGATAATAAGCAAAATCAAAAACCAACTCCTCATCTTCATAACCACTATATTTCAATGGGTCATAACCCAACTTTTTCACAATTTCAGATAATTTATAATCAAACTCCAAAAGCAACGCCTCCAATTGCCCTCTAGTCATTTTTATCAGAATTCAACAACCTTTTCAAATGATTACACCTGTAATGCCAACTCCTATTCACATCATGCGCACGAAGTATCCAAGTTGACAACTGCCTACTATGAAACAAATCCCTATGCTCCCTTGCCCCCAACACAGACTTAATCAGCACCAGCTTTCCCAAATTCAAAAAAGACTCCTCAGTCTCCTTTTCATAATCATCAAACAAAGCATTTATTTCCTGCTTAATTTTTTCCATCACAACCCCATTTTTATTAATAACATTTCGCCAAAAACAAAAAATCGCACCAGATAAATCAAGTGCGGAGGTTTAGACAATCGAAAAGCTCGACCCCCACAACCTTTTGACTTATGAAACATAAATCATTATAATTGCGAGCCTCCGCTATATAAAAATATAGAGAGGCCTTAGGTCTAAGTAAAAAAAGCTTTTTTGGGTATCTAACGCCCTCACTTTTGCCCTTAGGCAATTTAATTATTATAAATTGAAAGTTATTTTGCAAGAGTATTGTTTTTAGAATTTATTTATTATTGGATATGTCATTATATATGTCATTCCGTAGTTGATTTTTCTTATTGAGCAAAGCGAAATTAGAAAATTCTCATACGGAATCCACATAAAAATTCACTGGATACCAAATGAAGCTTTTCTAAATTCACTTCGTTCATTAAAAAAAGCTAGCTTTGGTATGATATAGGGGTTATTTTATTAGTTCTCTGCGGGAAGAGGGTTGAACCCTCTTCCCCATCGTTCAGAATAAGGTTAATTATATAAGCCGTAAATAGTAGTGGTTAAGACAAGTTATTATAGTCCCCCACTAAACGACTTTCAGTCGTTTGACTCCCTCTCAAGGGGGGAGTGATACGGGCGGTGGTTAAGACAATTTATTTTGAACGGTGAGGAAGGATTTACAAAATCCTTCCTGCTGAAAACGATTTATTCGTCATTAACAGGCAAGCCCAACTTTTCCAATGGTATATAATTAAAATAATAGCTACAGCCCACACTAATTATATAATCCAAAACATCTTTATATTTTGGTTCAGCAAACCAATCACACAATAAATACATATACTCAACCTCAATATTTAACCGACTAAAGATTTTCTTATACTGCTTTTTCTTAAAGTCGCAAGTTTGCAATTTTTCATCAACAGAACCCTCAACCTTTTGGAACTTACATTCAATAATATACAAAGTATTTTTAATAATCACATAAATTGAGTCATCAGGCAAAAGTCTTTTAGACCAATAATCTTGCCAATTAATACCTCTACTTTCAAAAAATTTATACAATTTATGTTTCTTAAAAATAAAAGCCACAGACTCATTTTTATAAAAAACCTCATCATTATCATCAACTTTATAATTCTTCTGTTGATTTAAAAATGTTTTTAAATCTGTATTTCCTTCAAAAATTAAACCTGTTTTGGTGTTGGCTCCACCTATGCCGTTAAGTTTCATAATACTCCTTTAATTTGATTTGGGAAATTTTCTTGTATTTTGTTAATAATATATTCTGCAGTTTTGTGAATTTCTTTAAAATATTCTGGATTCAAAGATTTTTCAAAATTAGCATGTGATAAGTCATTTATTATAACTTTAATTTCAAGGTCTTCTATCTTAAAATTCTCACTCTCTATAAGTTCACCTATATCTTTATATTGATAAAAATCCGTAATTGTTTCTAGTATAAATCTTAGATCACAACCATATATATTTTCTTTTTTTTCTAAAGCATTTTTAACCCTTTTTAACACTTCAAAATATTGTCCTGTTATTTTCTTATCCATTTTTTCTAAAGTATTGCAATTTAATTCAAAGGCTAGAACTTCATTTTTTTTAAGAGTATAAATATTATTTATTAAAATATTAAAAAACATTAGATTATGAGTTAGTATAAATAACTGCGGTTTTACAAGTTTACATTCTTCTTTTTTGCAACATAAGTTTTCTTTTAAAAAAATATGAATGTCTTTTATTAAAGTAGATATTAAATAAAAATTATTATAATCAAGACTACTTATAGGATCATCAATCACCAGTGTAAAATTAGCTAAATCTTCATATTCATCTATATAATCAATTACATTAACTATAAAATATAAAAAACCAAAAATAGTTTTTTCACCTTCACTAAAATGATATTCTGGATTAATAATATTACATTGTTTTATTTGTAATTCCCATTTGTCGGTTATATTATAATGTTCCAATCTTGCATATTTAATTAATTTTCTATACAAATCCAATTTATGTGAATTTTTTTCTATTTTTTGTTGAAACTTATTTATTAGTCCCTCAATACCAATTATATTTTTAATTTTTAAATTTAAAGCAATACAGTTTTCATGATAAAATAATATTAGTTCTTTTAAGAATAAATTATCTCTAGCTATTTCTGTATCTTTAGTCTTTTTTCCAATTTTATTATTTATTTCTATTATTTTTTCTTTTAATGCTGTATTAATATCGTTAAAATATTTAATAAATTCACATAACAACTTTTTTTTATCAAAATCAATTTTTTTAGAAATATTATCACTTTTGCCTTTTTCTTGTAATTTTGATTTTATTTCCTTACAAAGTTCTGTGAATTCGTCAAAAGATTCTTGTCTAAATTTTCTATTATC
>JAQTXT010000089.1 GCA_028688645.1 Rickettsiales bacterium | reverse complement strand
ACCTTAAAAGTATGGAAAACTTTTTTTAGTTGATTATAGCAACTCAATACGATATCGAGATGCACAAACTTTATAACATATATCATAAAATATCAGTGCGGATAAAAAAGTATAATTCAGAATCATAAATATGGAATTTTCTAGTATCAGATATCATAAGGGTTTGACTCCTTCTAGAAAAGATGATATTATCTCACTTATTTACGTAATGTTGTACTTTTTGAAAGGTGAGTTGCCATGGTCTAGCTTAATGAATTTAAAGAGATCTTAGCTCGAAAAGTCAAGACTCATTCTAGAAATCAAAGAAAAAACACCCCTTTAATAATTATTTTAAGGCTATCCAGATCTTCTTTCACTTTATTAATATACTGAAAAATTAGGATTTGACTAAAAGCCAAGATACACATACTACAAAAATATTTTTGCTGAAAGAATGTAAAAGTAAGGACTTATTGATGATAAAATCTCTGATTGGTACTTGTTAGACGAATAAGAACCTGAAATCGATGTTGATCTTAATTTCGATGTTATTCCTAATGAAGATTAATTTATCAAACAACTCTCTTAAGAAATCAAAATCAGAGAAAAAACCTAAACAGAAAATGACAAACATATCAATCCAAAAGCAGACATGCAAAATAAGGCAAATAAAAAGAAAAGTGATAAGGATTGTCTTATTTTTTGAGCAATCTTTTAGTTTCAACAGTATCTTTCATTCAAACACTATACAAAAAATATTAGCGATTTTTTAATTATTTAACCTTTGATCAACTCGAATATATTTTTTTACTATGTTTAATAAAGATTTCTTAAAAAATCATTAATAAAAAGTACAAAATTGTAAAAGATCTCTTTGATATTTTATAAATAATTAAAGTCTAATAAAAAAAAATGCCCGAGCTTCGTCCCTAACCATAAGATGTTATGATTGATAAATTAGAACAACTAAAATGTTCACAAAATTGTCAAAACATTGCCAACTATTTGATATACGGTTACGGTAAATTCATTGATAATCTTAGGTATATATTGTACACAATGCTTAAGTCAAGTAAAAGACTTAAATCCATAAAAGATAGTCAATTTTGCAGGTCTCTCTAAAATTCTTGTTCAACTGATTCAATAATACGATAAAAATACAAAAAGTGAAGTAAGTTACGTCAAAGTAGCAAAAACAGAAACAGATAAAGAAATGGCTTTAATAAATAAATTGAGAAAAAATTTAGAATTTTAAGTTTCCGAGTCAAGAAAAAAATGCAACTCGATTCTCAATGAAGGGTATAAAAGTTGTCTTTAAGAGCATAGACTTTAACAATTAGAGTCTTTGTACTAACCCGATATGACAGCAACGATGATAATGAAAGAAACAGACATACTTATAAAAAATTTATAAATCCTGAAAATCTAGCAAAAATCAAATAATTAATTTGAGTACAAATTTGTTGATGAGTCTAAGAATCCTAAAAAAGCCTACAAAAAATCTTCTCAATAATATTCAAAAGCTTGTAACGTGTTAAAAGAATCATCATAAAAGTTACAAGATATTCTTTTTATATGGAGATAAAACAAATAAAAAAAATGAGTTCAAAACAGAAAAATATCTTTGATTTTTTGATTTTTAACATCTTTAGCAAAAAATAATTGCGAAAAACTTGCATCATAATCAATTATTGATAGTCATCATTTTTTATTTTTTAATATTTAATTAATTAAAAATAGACCAAGGTGGAAAAAATAATTTCACAAATATTCTTATTAGTCATAGTTATTTTAGGAAAAAAGAGTGTTACTTATTCCTACTTTAAGACCTAAGTTTACTTAATTCATAGCATAATTTGTTAATTGGGGTCTCTTTATGGTATTTAATGTTGTTTGTTTGGAAGTTCTTGAATTTTTAAGCATTTCGTTATTTTTACTTGTATTGAGCATACCATTAGATTGCGAAACATTATTATTAAAATTATTTGATGGTGATTCAGATCTGCGCAATGGCGGAATTGATGTTGGTTTTGTATTTGAATAAAGATGTAATTTTTATACTCCTTTCGGTGATTGACTTACTTTTTGAGTAAAGCTCTTCCTGGAATCTATTTTATTTCCTTGTTAATTTCCTCGTTTACTCGATGAAGCTTGTTTAATAATAATTGGTTGATTGCCGTCATCTTCAATATTTCTTTAAGGTGGCAAAATTGCTGATGATTTATTTTTTTGATTAAATATTAAGGGTATTGAAGAAAAAGTAGGTTTGTTTTAAAAGTCAAATTCTATCTCATATGTTGTTTCATTTTCTATATTGACTTGATTTTTGTGTGGCAAGTTGACAAGGTTATTCTCTTTTTGAGCCTATTCTTTGTTTTTTTGAAAAGTTTACTAATTTTAGATCGCCAAATCTAGTGCTTCGGCTACTGAACTAATTGAAATTCGTTAGGCATGATCAATCTTAAGCATTTGTCCAAGTAAAGAAATTAATGAAGGCCCGATATCGGATTAATGCATTTTTTAGACAAATGTCTGATTTTTTGTTGATTATAATTCTTTGAAATCATGTTAACTTCCTTTCATTTTATCCATTCTTTAATTTGGAAAAAGATGAGTGAGTTGATAAATATACTCGAGTTTATTTTTAGCATTTATTAAAGGCTCACCAAGTATAACTTATGCGATAACTAAACCAATTGTAAACATCATGGATTTTTAATTGGATCCTTTTTTAGTAAGGACCTACTCAGGAGTGGCATATCTCATATCTTGCTGCTCTGTCATATCAAGTTATGTGAGATCTTTTTCAGAGATAGTTTAAAAGTGGTAAAGTTTTAGAGAATTTTTACTTACAAACAAGTGAGATGGTCGAATATCTCGAATTAAAAGTTTTTCTTAATACAATCCAGTAGTTAATTAAATCAATTGTCTTGCGATTTTGAAAATATCTCTTTTGTTAATATCATTTTTTATTACATCTGTCAAGTTTTGTTAAGAGTTTTACATAATGCAGTAAAAAGAATTTTATTACTTGATGATTTCTTTTATCTTTGCAATGTATTTGCATTTGGTATTTTTGCAGAGAGTCATTGACTTACTATCAAGTACTTATTCCCAAGTCATTGTTCTGTTCAGCTTCTTAACGATGTAAGGGTCGCCAATCGATGAATGTGCTGCACGATAATATGTTACTGGCTTAGTTTTTAGAATTTTCTCTTTCAATCTGTAATTCTACATGCTTTTTCAAAGATGAATATCGTCTGTCTAAAGTTTTATATTTTATGTTATACAATTTTATTTTATTTTCTCAAATGGCCTTTTAATATGCCAAGCAATCTAATTAAATATTAAAAAAAAATTAATTGATTGCAAAAAATATTTATATTTTTTTAAGTGTTAATTAAAGTTTCTATTAGATTCTGTTTGTTTAATGCCTTTTTACTAAGAACTTTTCTTATGCTCTCAAAATAGAAGGTCATAAAAAATATCAAATAAACTCTCTTTTTTTTCTTTTTTTTCATTTTATTATTACTTAGAATCAATAAAAAGGTAATAAAACCATCTATTTCGTAAAAAAGTATCACAAATAAAAATGTTGATAGTAATTCTATTTCAAAATTATTCTATTTAAAAACATATTAAGTTGACAATTTTATGATGCTTTTTTATGACTAAAATAATTTATCAAAGCACAAAAAATAGTTAGCTGCTTTAAAGCAGATGAAGACCAAATCTAAAAGAGAAAACAAAATAAACATATTTTGGTGTAAATTTTTTTTGTTTAAAAAAAAATTCTTTAGTATTACTTAAAAAGTACAAATTTTGCTGAGAATCTTTCTAAATTTTATTTTAAAGCCTTTAAACTTTAATTTGTCAGAAATTAGTCAGAAACTCAATGTAAGAATCCGATATTTAGCAGTTTTAAATAAATAAAATTATGAGCATTTATACGGAAATTATAAAACAACAAAATTGATATATAATAACATCATTACTTTAGAATAGCATGGGTAACATCATCGATAAGATATCAAATAATAAAACCGAAATCTTGAGTGCCGCAACTTTCGTATCAGTTGTCGCTTACTTGATTAACGAGGCAATTGAGAAGAAAAAATTCAGAGAATTCCTTTCATCAAAGAAATAATCAAAAGACCCACAAGCAATTGACTTCATCACTCAAATGAATCAAGTTTACTTAAAAGAAAAGTTTAACACTCATGAGATTAGACACAGCACCTAATTCCCAATCTATAAAATTGTTATTACTGGTGGACCATGTGCAGGTAAGACTACTTCCCTTGCCAAAATCAGACAAGAAATGTCAGAAAGAGGATATCGAGTTTTTTCAGTTCCAGAAATTCCAACAATGGTTGTTCACGCTGGAGGAATGATCCTTATGTCAAAGTTCAACACTGAAGAAAAAATTCACTTCCAATCATTGTTGATGAGATTTCAAATGTATGCCGAAGATTATTTCACCAAGCTTGCTGAAATGTCAAAATCACCCTCCATTGTTTTATGCGATCGAGGAGTCGTTGACCCTTATGCCTACATCTCAAAGGAGTAATTCCAAGCTATCATGGACGAATAAGGATGGAGTTGGACCACTTTGAGAGATCGAAGATACGACCGTGTAATTTTCTTAAACTCTGCAGCTTATGGAGCTGAAGATTTTTACACTCTTGATAACAACGCTGCCAGATCAGAAGGTCTTGACCTTGCCCGATCATTAAACACTAAAACTCTTTAAGGTTGGACCGGACATCCTCATCTTTCAATTATCCCCAACAATGCAGGAGAAACATTCAATGAAAAAATCAATGCTGTTGTCAAAGCTGTTGAAAAAACTGTTGGTTTGGAACAAGTCAACGTAAGCTATGAAAAATTCCTCATTCAAGAACGTACTTTTTTATTTTATTCAGCCAAATTCCCTGCCGATGTTAAAGTTGAGTATGCTGAAATCGAAGAAGGATTCTTAGTCAATGAAGATCCAAGATATGAAGAAGATAAAATCAAAAGAAGAGGTCAAAACAACTCTTATACTTATCAAAGAAAATACAGAACCACTAAAAACCAAAATGGTGATTACGTTCAAGAAATCAGAAAACCATTGACTTCCCTTCAATACGTCACTTTGAAAGAACAATCATTGGACAATAAATTTAATGTGATCCAAAGAAAGAGAGCCCAATTTGTTTACAATAATATTTCTTTCGCCATCGATATTTTTGATGAAGTCAACGGGGAAAAGAACGTTCACCTTTTAAGATTCAACTCACAAAACGATCAACCACAAAATTTAATTCCAGAATTCCTCGAACTCGTTAAGAATGTCAAAAAGGACAAGAACTACAGTTTAAGAGAAATCTCTAGAAAGCAATGATTTATTCATATTCTTTGATTTATTTTAGTTCAATCAATTTTATATAAAAAAATTACAATAATCAGTTTCTTTTATTTTCTAGATTTTTAGGAAAATGAAAAAATATTTGATCATTAAAGTAAAACTGGCGATCTTACTCTTAAAAGCTTCATATATTTATCAGCATAACAGCTTGATTATTTACAATCGTTTCTATTTTTCCATTTTGAAGAGTGTACTATTTTATCAATGGTATTTGTTTGTTTAGTGTATTGTTTTTGAAGATTTGTCAATTTTTATTCCAAGTAAGTATTTCTTTTCTTAATCGACCATAAAGTAATGTCATTATCTCTGAAATAGTTTGATTGAGAAGGAGCATCATGAAAAGAATTCTCGGAAGAACTTTGATTGAATGCATTGGTGCTCAAACATTTTGTGGAAGGATTCCTTCCGTAACTTTTTTAGAATTTTTCATTAATGTTTTGAGTTTCTCTGAATAAAAATGTTTTTTCTAGCTTTTTGCTTGTACTTTGCTCAGCTTGGTTCTAATTTACAAGTAAACCTTTAAGATACAGGTTTTATGAAAGAAGTTTTTCATACTGTTTGAAAGAATCTTCCAAATCATAGTATTTTTAAGCAGTGCTTTTTTAAGATTTATTAGAAAAGGATTTTTAACCTGTTTGTGATCTTTTCTTAGGAGTGAAATAATTTGTAGGTACTGACTGAGAGAAATTTTGCGTTGTCATAAAATATATTGGCTGTGTTATTAATAAAATGGTTTTCGAAAAAAGAAAGTTTATTTATTAGATGAATATGGTTGATTTAATTGATTGATAATAAATTTTGATTCTTAGAAATTAGTTAACAAATAAAAAACTTTGAAATTATAAAAATGTTATTTAAATTTTAAATAGAGTTTAATTTTTCACCAGAAAAGTTATATAAGAGAAAAGATAATAATAACTATCAGAGTATAAATAATTATGCAGCTGATTGGAAAACTGTTTTGAGATCTTAAAAGCCTTATAATGAATTTAGTATATTGATTGAATAAAAAACCTCAATCATTTGCTCAACTTTAGTTTTTAGTTTTGTGAATACCTTATTTAAATTTTCTGGTTAATACATAAAAATATTTACTCTACTGTCTGACTAAAAAAGATATTTTTATATAAAATTCCATAGTTTTCTATTCTTATGCGTGCAAGATGGCTGAAAAAAATGAAATTAGTTCA
>JAQTXT010000088.1 GCA_028688645.1 Rickettsiales bacterium | reverse complement strand
TTAAATAAAAAACAGACAGCCTTTTTAGATTGAGAAAAGCCCTAAATCTCAAAAAGTCAACAATAATATCTCAAGTATCTTTCGTCATTCAGCGAAATAGCTCAACAGTAAATTATAAGAGGATACGAAAAGATTCGTATAAAGAGTCAGTTTCACTCCAGTGAATGACTAAAAGCACCTAAGTCCGGTATAAACTGGATACCAAACATAACGCTCAACATTCAATAATCCTTAACTTTAAGAATTAAACAATTCAAAATAATGTCTTCAACCTTTAAATAAAACATCAGTAGATTTCGCTTATTATCGTAATCATAAAATGGGCCAGAATAAAATAAAAGGAATTCCAATTGATAAGCAAATTTCCAGATAGTACCATCATCGCTATAGCGTCTAGAAAAATTATGCAGTTGATGAAAGAAACTTTAATAATTTTTATATTACTAAGGCTGATCTTTCCAAAACACAAGATTTTAAAAAATTACCATAAAAAAGTATCAGTTTTGTACATGAACATATCAATGGTAAATATTTTATTAAATTTAGATCTTAATTACAACACACAAAAAAATTACCAAAAGTTCTATTATTCAACAACTCCAATGAAATCTACATTTAAAATGAGCTTACAGAATAATAAGAAAGGAAGAAGCTTCTATTAGCCTCAGAGAGAAGAAAATGTAGCAAAGAGTGAACTTGACCCTGAAAAGATAAGAAATTCTTTCACATAAACAAGTAATTTCAGACCAAATAAAATTGACTCCTTTTACAAAATGGCAGGTAGATAACTTCCAAATCAACTTGATCAAAGAAGGCTCAGTCCAAACTGCAATTATTACAGGAACGACTAAGGGAAACTCATAAAACCAGAAGTCGATTTTGCGATAAAGAAATTATATGATGACTTAATTAGAAAACAAAAATAAGATCAGTATAAAAAAAAGAACCCAGAGTTCACAAGAGATTAAATTTGTGATCTGAAGTATTTTAATGAGATGATAAAAAAAGAGAATAAAGTTAAGTTCAATCGTGCTTGAAAATCAAGATGTACACTAAAAAAAAAATTAATAAAGTTTATCATAAAATGATTGTTTTATATTTTTGCCAACTTAAGAGATATTTATATGTTATAAAATATTATAAAAGGTTTTAATTTATAAATGAGATCACGTGAAGATTACTCTCGTTCAAGAGATAAGGATTACCATATTGGCAGACGTAAAATAAAAATAATTCAGATGAAACTGTTCACCATAAATAAGAAGACAAGAATGGTTCAAACATATCTAATGTTGTCGAAATCTACAACATTCCTGATCATCACAATAAAGATGATATCGCATATTATATCTTTGATAAACTTGGATGTGTGAATGGCCTTATAAAAAAATCATTAAGCCCTGTAATGTTTGTGTAATGATAGATTATTCGCTCTGAATACGATTCTTAAAAGAATTGTATAGTTTTGGATTTCAGGACAAGATAAGAGGCTTTAAACTGTTTATAATTGAACGGTCTTTATTTTGTAAAAATTTTGTTATATAAAGGGCAATAAAGCATTCTTTATGAAAAGCAAACTTGCTCCAAGATAGAAGCCTCGATTGGATGTTAAAAATCTCAAGATGAGAATCGTTGGAAATAAAGTTTAATAAGGCTTTAATAGGATATTTATTGGTAATTTGCCCTAAATGCAATAATACTAACTTATTGATAAGCTATTTACTATTGGTTAACTGAAAGCGCTTGAAAATATTACAACAAATAAAGCTCAGATTCAATACTATTGTGAATTTAAAAATAAAGATAAGACTGATGAGTACTTAGCAAAACTTAATGAACTCAAAATAAAAAGTCGAGTCATCATTGCAAAAAGAGCTGCTTTAATGGTTTCAGATACTTCTAAAACTAAAGTGCGACCACGTCGCTCAATGTTTGAGTTCGATCTTAACACTTTCTATCTCACGCTTGATATTGATGGTTATTTCAAGTCTATGAAAATAAGTTGTGTTTTACTCTTAAAAAATATAATTAGTAACTTCATGGTAAAAGATGAAATTCTTAGAGACATTAAAAAGTAATTATCAAAAGTAGGCCCAATTGTCAAAACAGTTGACTATGAAAAAAATTTGTATGTGGAGTTTTAGAAAGTTTAATATGCCCAAATTGCTTATTTAGTTTTGCAGCATAGAAAATTTTAAGGTAAACCTTTAGATATAAGTTTTTACGATCCCATACATTTTGCTGATGAGCTTCTTGTATGAATAAAATAAATGCATCTTTTTGATTTTTAATTTTTATCTTTATTTAATAAAAATAAATAAAGCAATAATTTAATAAAATGTTAAAAAAATAAATAAAACATCATAGCACATTAAGAATGAGATTTTTCATTTCTTGCAAACTCATTAGATTGACTTTTTTCTCTTTTGAGCCTTTTCTTGGCTGTATTGTTTGAAATGATCGCTCATATTCACTTTTGTAGCTCTTGTTGTCTAAATTTTGAGTGGTAAACATTTGGCTATTGGCCCTTTTCTTTTCTTCAAGCTGAGGTGAAGATTACACTGTTTTTGACTTTTAATATTTTTTATTTTTTATCGTATTGTTGAATTATTTATCATAAGTTGTTTATTTAGGAGCAACTATGGACATAAAAATTTTGTTGCTAAAATAAATTTATTTTTTACTTTGATTGATGAATTGGCATTTATTTTTTCTTATCATGGCTTTTAAAAACATCATGGTAAGTTGTTTATCCTTTAAACTTTCCACCACCCATTAGTTTGACTTCTTTCATCTTAGCGCTTTGAGCTGGAATGGGGTTACTATTTCCTTGGAAATCTAAATGATAAGAAGTTTCAAGAAAAGCAGGCGCTTAGTTTGGTTTATATGCATTTTGCCTTTGGTTTTAGATTTTATTATTCATTTATGGCATAGAGTTTTGTTTTGTCTGGTTAAAGTTCTGTCCATACAATGATTGATAATTACTGACAATATTTTTTTGATTGTGGATATTGTCTTTTCTTTAGAGCTTGAGGCCATTCATTAGATTTTGGTTTATTTTGTGAAATTGATTGTTATAGGTAGTATTTGGAGTTTTTGATGGCAGCTTATGATAATATTTTGATGGTCTTGGTACCTATGAAATGGCGACTAAATTTATTAAATAGCTTACTTTTGTCAAGAAGGTATTACTTATTCACTTCGAAAATCATTTACATGTTTACTTTGCCATTATTTTCATGAATATATTCAGGATTGCTAAAATCATTATAAAAATTACTCTTTCATTGACTTTTGTGAAGATCGACTACTTTTTGTTGTAACATTTCTCATTTACATTGCTCTTTTATTACTTTACAGTGATACTGCTGACTTTCTTTCAGATCGGCTCATTTTATTATTTTTATTTACTTTATTTAGCAATTAATTTAACTATTCCAAATTTTTTATAAATCTTTTCACAATTGCAAAATTTATTTCAAATTTCTATTCACAAAAAACTTATACTACCAAACTAGATCGTTTTTAACTTTTTTGGTTTAAACTCCTTTTTTGAAAACTGGCAGGAAAATTCCAGTTTTTATAAATATTTCTTAAAAGTTTTCACTCATGGGATGGTTTACATCAAACCTGTCAGGTCAGCCTCACCTCTATCCAACAAAAAAAGACTATGAAAAGGATCATTTGGATAAAGAAACACAGCATTAAAAAAGAAAGTAACCGCATATTTACCCTTTAAGACATGATTATGCATCAAAAACAGGACATTAAAGAGAAGAATAATATCGAAAGTTTCAGAACTAAAAACATTAAGCCAAGTATATTCTTTAACGGCTCAATATGAAAAATCTTTCTGTTATAGATTTGTTGTCAATTATAGAAGGGTAACATTTGGCCTGTAAAATGATTGGGACAAAGCTACAAGTATGTCTTTAATCAACAAAAAATATAAATAAAAATGACCATGTAAGCTAATATTGTAAAAACGAGCTTAGTTCATATCAAGAATGCTTAAAAAATATTCTCAATTATGAATAATCACTTTTCTGATCTTATTTTTGTTCTACTAATTTTGAATTATTGATTGGATATTATTAATATTTATCATATCTTCATTTTCGAACCGGATGAATAAGTTAATATTGAACGCTCGAAAGAACATCATTAATAACCTCCAATACAACTTCGGAGTCATTGGAAACGAACATCTTTCCAAAGATGCTGAAAATACCCTCTTCAAAAAATATACTGTTGTTGATCATACTTTCGACGCCGTCGTAGTCGGAGCTGGAGGAGCCGGTCTTAGAGCCGCATTTGGTCTTGTCGAACAAGGCTTTAAAACAGCTTGTATTTCAAAACTTTTCCCCACAAGATCTCACACAGTCGCCGCTCAAGGAGGTATTAATGCTGCCCTTGGAAACATGCACGAAGATGATTGGAGATGGCACGCATATGATACAATTAAAGGTAGCGATTGGTTGGGAGATCAAGATGCTATCCATTATATGTGCAAATAAGCCCCAGAAGCTATTTTAGAATTGGAATCATACGGAATGCCTTTCTCAAGAACTAAAGAAGGAAAGATTTATCAAAGAGCTTTCGGAGGACAGTCAAGAAATAAAGGAAAAGAACAAGCCTACAGAACATGCGCTGTTGCTGATAGAACTGGACATGCTATGCTTCATACCTTGTTTGGTCGATCATTGGCTTATAACTGTACTTTCTTCATCGAATATTTCGCACTTGATTTGATTATGGATAACGGAGTTTGCAGAGGAGTTACAGTCATGTCAATTGCCGACGGAACCATCCACAGAATCAGAGCCCTTAACACTATTTTGGCTACTGGAGGTTACGGAAGAGCCTATCAAACTTGCACATCTGCCCACACCTGCACTGGTGACGGAGGAGGAATGGTTACCAGAGCTGGTCTCCCACTTTCTGATATGGAGTTCGTTCAATTCCATCCAACAGGTATCTATGGAGCTGGTTGCCTTATGACTGAAGGTTGTAGAGGTGAAGGAGGTGTCTTGAGAAACTCTCTCGGAGAAAGATTCATGACAAGATATGCCCCATCTGCTAAAGATTTGGCTTCAAGAGATGTCGTCAGTAGAGCCATGACTATGGAAATCATTGAAGGAAGAGGTGTTGGACCTTAAAAGGATCACATTTATCTTCATTTGAACCATTTGGACCCGGCCGTTTTACACGAAAGACTTCCAGGTATTGCTGAATCTGCAAGAATTTTTGCTAATGTTGATGTTACTAAAGAGCCCGCTCCAGTCGTCCCAACTGTCCATTACAATATGGGTGGTATTCCAACAAACTACAAAACTTAAGTTACTAAAATAGTCAATGGAAGAGAAGAAATCGTTCCAGGTCTTTTGGCTTGTGGTGAGGCCGGTGTTGCTTCAGTTCACGGAGCTAATAGACTCGGTGCTAACTCACTTCTCGATTTGGTTGTTTTCGGTAGAGCTGCTGCCTTGATTACTAAAGAAAAATACAAACCAGGTCAATCTCAACCTGAGTTACCAAAGAATGCTGGTGAATAATCTATTGCTAAAATTGAAGCTTTGAAAACTGGAAAAGGAACTATTCCAGCTGCTAAAATCAGAAGAGAAATGCAAAAGAACATGCAAAGAAACGCTGCTGTTTATAGAATCCAAAAAACTTTGGAAGAAGGATGTAAAAAAATGGAAGAAGTTTATCAAACTTATCATGACGTCAAGATTACCGACAAAGGTACAGTATGGAACACTGATTTGATTGAAGCTCTTGAACTTGAAAATCTTTTACTTCAAGCTTCTCAAACTTTATTCTCAGCCGTCGTTAGAAAGGAATCAAGAGGCGCTCATGCCAGAGACGATTATAAAGAAAGAGATGATGTTAACTTCATGAAACATACCAACTCTAAAATTCCAGATTTAAAATCAGGAAAAGTTGAAATTGAATACAGACCAGTTCGAATGCATACTTTGGATGAATCAGAATTCGCCACTGTTCCACCAGCAAAAAGAGTTTATTGATTTCATAAAATTCAATTATTTAAATCTTTAATAAAATTTATTAATGTAAATATTAAATCATTGCATTAAAATTTTGGTTGACAATTTTTTGATAAGATTCTTAATACTTTTTTAAAACATTGAAAATGCATTTGTCTTTCCGTATATATTTTCATACTATTTACGAAAATATTGATGATAAATTTGATTTATTTATTGTGAAATTTACTGATTTATTTGGGCATTTTTTATTTATAAATATGCCAATTTGGTCTAATCTGTCTGTTTATTTGAAGAAATAAGATAGTTTAATTTATTCTTTTCATCTTTAAAATAATTGATATTCTGTTTTAATGAGTTATTGCTTTCAGATTATTAGTATTCTTTGAAAGAATCTAAAGAGATTTTTTATGTAAGGAATTATTTTTCTTAGGGATTTATTTTAGGAGAAAGGATACTTTTGAATGACACTTTATCATTCTAAAAAGTTTTTTTATTGACTTTTTATCGAAATTTTCTCATTATTTAATCTTTTTATCTTAAAGATTACTGAATATTTAATTTTTTCTTGACTTGGACTCTTGATTGTA
>JAQTXT010000004.1 GCA_028688645.1 Rickettsiales bacterium | reverse complement strand
GTATTGTATTCCATAATAATTTTTCTTATTTCAAATGACAACATTGTATAATAAAAAGACAAAAATTACAACTTTTATTTTAATAATAATTTTTCTTGAAAAATAATAAAATACTGTTATATTTCTTTCATAATTATTAATTAAAATCACAACCAGTTCTGCTTTGGTGTCTTATTTTAAGATAGTGAATTGGTGTGGTGTAACCAAAGAAAAGGAAAAAAATGACTGATGAAATCAATCAAAATGAAGTTGTAGAAGAACAACAAAATACTGAGGCAATAGAATCAAAGGAAGATAAATCTTTTGAGCCTGAATTTACAATAAGAGAAATGTTAGAAGCTGGAGTTCATTTTGGACACAGAACTGCAAGATGGAATGCAAAAATGGCTCCATATATTTATGGTGTTAAGAATGAGCTACATATTATAGATTTAACTCAAACTGCGATTTTACTTGCTGAATCTGCAAAAATCATTAGAGAAATTGTAAAAAGACACGGTAAAATATTATTTGTTTGTACAAAAAAACAAGGTGCAGAAATTGTTAAGGAAGTAGCATCTGCTTCTGGACAGTTCTATGCAACAAACAAATGGTTAGGTGGTATGTTGACTAACTGGAAAACAATATCTAAATCAATCAAAACATTAAAAGAAATTGAAACTGAGTTAGCTGTTGAAAATTCAACTTTGACTAAGAAAGAAAAATTAATGTTAGACAGAAAAAGAGCTAAATTAGAAAGCCAATTAGGTGGTATTAAGGAAATGACTAGATTACCTGATTTAGTATTTGTAATTGATACTCCAAGAGAAGCATTAGCAATTGCAGAAGCAAAGGCTTTGAATGTTCCTGTAATGGCAATTGTTGATACAAATTCAAATCCAGATGGAATTAATTATCAAATTCCAGGAAATGATGATTCAATTAAAGCTATTAGATTGTACATGGGTGTAATTGATCAAGCTTTGAAGAATGCTTTGGAAAATATGGTAGCTGTAAAAGAAACTTACAGAGAAGAAAGGAAAGATAATAGAAAATTCCAATCAAAAAAACCAAGCAGAAGTTTTGATAAATCATCTAGAGCTCCAATGGTTAGGAAAGAAGGAAAAGTAGCTGTAAAGAATGAAAATAAAGCTCCAATTGTTAAAGAAGAAGCAAAAGTTCCTACTACAACTAAAGCTGAATAATATTTTAGGAAATTAAAATGGCAAATACAGATTTAATTAAAAAATTAAGAGAAAATACAGGCTGCGGAATGTCAGACTGTAATAAAGCTTTAAAAGAAAGTGGCGATGATTATGAAAAAGCAATTGAATGGCTAAGAAAGAAAGGCCTTTCAAGCGCTGCAAAAAAGAGTGCTAGAGTTACAGCTGAAGGTGTAGTTGGTGTTGAAAATCAAGGTAACATAGCTACTATTATTGAAGTTAATTCAGAGACTGATTTTGTTGCAAGAAATGAAAAATTTCAAGAATTTGTTAAGAGTTGTTTAGCAACTGGTTTAGATATCAGTGAAAAAGATTCAAATAAGTTTGTAGAAGTTTTAAAAAATGCTACCTGCAAAAAAACTGGACAAAAAATTTTGGATATTCTAACTCAAAATATCGCAACAATTGGCGAAAATCTTCAAATTAGAAGAGGAAGAACTCTTTCTGTTGAGAATGGTTCAGTTGTTTCTTATGTTCACAGTGTTATTACACCTGGACTTGGAAAAATTGCAGTTTTAGTAGCTTTGAATTCTTCTGCTCCAAAAGATAAATTGGAAGAATTAGGTAAAGGACTTGCTATGCATATAGCTGCAGCAAAGCCTGAATTTTTAAAAGAATCAGATGTTCCTGCTAGCAAAATAGAATCTGAAAAAGAAATTGCTAGAGAATTAGCTAAAAAATCTGGCAAACCAGATAATATTATTGAAAAAATGCTTGATGGTAGAATTAAGAAATACTATGAAGAAAATGTTCTTTTAAATCAAATGTATATTATGGATAATACTAAAAAAATCTCTGATATATTAAAAGATTTTGAAAAAGAAACTGGAAAATCTGTTGAAGTTAAAGATTTTGTTTTATTCGTTCTTGGTGAAGGAATTGAAAAACAAGCTGCTGATTTTGCTGAAGAAGTTGCTTCAATGGTAAAATAATATATTTTATTTATTACATGAATTAAGGGGTCGAAAGACTCCTTTTTTATATCTACACAATTTTAATTATTTTATTCTAAAGGGTGAAGAAGAAATTATTACTCATTTTTCGCAAAAGAGATAAAATATTGCAATTAAAAAACTTGCTTTTATTTAAGAAATCTTGTTTTCTTAGTGTTATTGGAATTAACGAAAATATTGAATGTTTTCAAAATTAGAATTTTTTATAGCTGTAAGGTATTTAAAATCAAAAAATAAAGAAAAATTTATTTCTATAACTGCTATTTTTTCTTTTATAGGTATTGCCCTTGGTGTTGGTGCATTGATTGTTGTTATGTCTGTTATGAATGGATTTAGAGAGGATTTTACCGATAGAATTTTAGGTATTAATTCACATATTTCTGTATATTCTAATACAAGGGAATTTGCTAATTATAAAGAAGCGATGAGAATAATTGCTGAAAATAATAATGTAAAATTGGTTAATCCAACCATTGAAAATCAAGTAATGATAATGGTTAATGATGATACGGCTGGTGCTGTTATTAAGGGAATTAACAAAGAAGATTTAATTAAAAAATCAAAAATTTATGATAAGATTGTTTCGATGGATTTTGGAAATGATTTTAAAGATAATGGTATTTTATTGGGTCAAAATTTAGCTGTAAGATTAAGAGTTGTTGAGGGGGATGAGATAAAAATAATTTCGCCAGAGAGTAATTCAACTATTTTGGGAACAATACCAAGAATTAAAACTTATAAAGTTATTGGAACATTCTCAAGTGGAATGTATGAATATGATGCTGGTGTGGCTTTCATACCACTTGATATGGCACAAAAACACTTTAAATATAAAGATTCTGTAAGTGGATTAGAAATCTATCTTAAAGATATGTCTAAATTAGATGATTCATATTATAAAATAAGTAAAAGCTTAAAAAATAATGGTTTTGATGTTAGATTGGTTGATTGGAAGGAATCAAATTCGGCTTTTATAGGAGCTTTGAATGTTGAGAGAAATGTTATGTTTTTGATTTTGACATTGATAATATTGGTTGCGACATTTAATATAATTTCTAGTTTAACTATGCTTGTTAATGATAAGAATAAACAAATTGCTCTTCTAAGAACAATAGGTTTTAGTCAAAAAAGTATAATGAGAATCTTCTTTTTGTGTGGTACTATAATCGGTTTTGTGGGAACATTTTTAGGAACAGCTTTAGGTATTTTATTTGCAAAAAATATACAAAATATAAAAACAATACTAGAAAAAATATTCCATGTAGAATTGTTTTCTCCAACTGTTTATTTTTTAACAGAATTGCCTTCAAAAGTTATTTTTAGTGATGTAATCTTTATTGTTTGTTTATCTTTATTTTTGTCTTTCTTATCAACTCTATACCCGTCTTATAAAGCTTCAAAGACAAATCCAGCAGAAATTTTGAGATATGAATAATTAATAAGTTGTGATACCAATAAATAATATGGTCAAAATTAAACATACAACACCGCCTGCGTAAATACCAGCGATTACATCGTCCATAATTACTCCAATCGCTCCTTTTACTTGTGTATCAAAATATCCTACAATGCCTGGTTTTAAAATATCAAATACTCTAAAAAAAATTATTGGTGCAATTGTTATTATAGTTGTTGTTAATCCAATTAACAGACTATTAGAAGATAGATTATTACTTAAAAAAATAAAATAATATAATGTTAAAATTGTTGGCATCATAAATGCAATTGTTTGGCCTAACACTTCATCAATTACAACTTCGCTTGGATCTTCTTTTTTATTTTTTGTAATATAAATATTGATAGACCAAATACTTATAGCAAACAAAAAAATTAACATTAACAAGTATATAAAGCACAAGTTAGAGAATGTATTAATACCAGCCTTTAATAGAATAAAGTTAAAAAGAAAAAATAATGGAAAAGTCATCAAACTTGCGACAGTTCCGGGACAAGCTTTAGCAAACCCCATACCAAAATATGTGGATATAATTGTAGCTATTTTAAACTCTTTATCAGTGATATTTTTTTTCATATACAACTTATATTATCAATCTATTAGAATGTAAAAAACAAATTGGATTTAGTCAATATATTATTTGAAAAATTCCGCTTCTTTTTCAATAATTTTATTCATTTTAAATAGTTTTTCATTAGACTCATCTAAAACAAAAGAGATTTCCGGTACATATTTTAAATTAATTTTATTTGCCAATAATCTTTTTATTAAAATAATATTATCTTTATTGAGATTTTTAATAACTTGAACTCTATTTTTTTTATCTATGTTTGGAATATCTACACATACTTTTAAATTTTTTAAATTTGGGCTTATATCGACATCATTTATTGCAACAGAAAAAGTTTTACCTCCTAACGACATTTCACTTTTAGAAAACAAGTCTAATAATAAGTGTTGAATTTGTTTTTGAATTCTCAATTGTAAAACGCTTTTGCGGTTATTTAACATAGTCTTCATTTTATATCATAAGGATTATTATAATTCTAAATCTTAATTAAAGTCAATAGTGCTTTATTGCGTAAATAAGTTGAAAAATATATAATTATGGTTATAATAAGAAGCGTTTTATTTTTTTAACAAAATATAGAAAAATCATGTCTGATACAGTATTGACTTTTACAGCTGGAATATCATTGAGAAGAGCAGAAGAAATGCTTGGTTTCAACGATGCAGACGAGCTTGTAGAAAAAGCAAAAAATGAAGATTTTTCAATTGATGATCTAATTGTAATAGTCGAATTAGCTAGTCTAGGAAATGTTTATGCACAAAATGCAATATTAAAAATCGAAAAAGCAAAAATAAGTAAAATGATACTTTCAAAAGGGGTTCCAGAAACATTTTTTGAAAGATTATCCCTTTTGGAAAAGAAAAAAAAAGGAACAGAATATGGAAAACAAATAAATAAATTAATTTGTGATCTATTGCTTGATTATGAATTTAATCCTAGTAATGAAAGTAAATATGGTTTTCCTAATTTAAAAAATTTAATTGATGATTATGAAAAAGATATTTTGGATATAATAGTTGAATATCAAAAAAATAATCAAAGAAATACAACTAGGTTTTTAGAAAACTTATTTGTAGTTAATACATTGCTCAAAAGTGAAAAAATTTTACAAGATAAGAATTGGCAAGATTGTTTTAAAACTGAATTAAAAAGAGGAAATCCAACCTTATTTAATGGTCTTTTAGCTATAACTCCTAGACCAACTTGGCTGGACGATGGCTTTTTATCTGAATGTTTGGCAGATACGAGATGCCAGTTTGGTGGATTAAAAAAACAATTAATATTAGCAGCTATACAAGAACAAAAAGACAAAGGAAAAGAATTAGTTTTGACTAATTCACAAAAATCAAAAATAGTAAATTTAATTTTACCAAAATTGGGTGCGGAAGGAAATGCTAAATATAGTAATTTATTGTGCTATGAAGTTATATTGGTAATAATGAATTCAAAAACAAATCTTGAAAGTTATATAAAAAGTTTTAGAGAACGCGGATATTCAGAATCAGAAATATTAGAAGGAACAATGCTTCAAGATATTATTAAACTTTCTGAAGATATTCCCCATGGTAATACTTTTGATAATATAATAAACATAGCAACTCAAATAATACGTTTTTCTAATAATAACTATAATATACCAGTAAAATTAGATGAATTCGAAAGAAAATCGATGGATAAACCTAAACCTGTAGTTGCTATTATAGAGGAAAATGCTAAAATTATACGAGCACTTACCTTAAGGTTAGATGAGATAGTAGAAAAAATAGAAAAAACAGAAGATTTGAGTTCTAATCCAGAAATGTTACCAACTAAACTAGAAATTGATACAGAAAAAGTTAATGTTTTTATTGATGGGTTGATCGCAAAAACAAAAGATAGTGATATTAAGATAAGTACTGAAGCAAAAATTAATCTTAAAAATATAATACAAACATTATCTGAAAATATTAGTAATGGAAAAGTTCGGATACTTTTAAACAGAATTTTTGATAATTTTAAAACAGAACAAGATTATTCAAATTATGTTTTTCCTTTACCATTATCATCTGAAGAACAAGTTGATTATTTGAATTTTGTTATTCAAAAAATTGGTAATATTGAGAATGTTCCTATTAGAAGTAATTTGATACGAAATCAATTAAAAATTAAAAATCAATTTCCTATGGTTTTTAATTTCAATAAAAAACCTACTGAAGAAACTAAAAAAAGACGAAATGATTTTATTGCAGGATTGATTGAAATAGGAAAATTAGAAAATGATGAAACACTGAAATATCTTTATTTTAAAGCTAAATTTGAAAGAGAATTACTAAATGGAGGTATTGGAATTAATGATTTTCGTAGTTTGAATGAGATAATCACACAACATATAAAAACCCTTGATGATAATAATAAACTTACCGAATATGTTGTAAGTATATTTAATATGATGGATTTAGAAGGACTTTATTCCAGTGCTATTAATTTTGCATTAAATATCGAATTAAGAAATCGTAAAGGTGGAGAAATTGCTGAAAAACTACGAATTGTACGAAATATTCTTAAGTCAAAAACAGATAGAAAAAGAGAAGAAATAGAAGTTTTGAAATCGCTAAATTCTTTATTGGAAGATTCTAAAAAGGCAGATATAAAAGTTGGTGGTACAGAATTTGATGAGGCTATTCAACTTTTTAATGAGTATAAAGGTAAAAAAATTGTAATCAAAGATCCTAATATTTTATTGTATTATGAAGCTATATCAGAATTTATTAACTCTAATGAAGATTTACAAGGGCATGATTTACTTGTAAAAACACAAGGACAGGATTTAGGATTTATAATAGATACTGATCCTCGAATATATGTGAAATATGCCAATGATGAAGAAAAAAAGAAAGAGTATGAAGACTTTGAAGATATAGCAAGATTATCTGGTGGCGTTTCTGTAAAAGCAACAACATTTAATACAAAGAAATCCGGATTATTTTTTTATTCACAAGCGACTTCTCGAAGTTGTAGAGATTTATCTAGAATTATTCTTGGGGAACCAAGAGATTCGGAAGAGGAAAGAATAAATAAAGAAACTTTTAAAGAATCTTTAGTATTGAATGTTGCTATGAGTGCAATACTTGGTATTTATGATACTAGAGCTGATAATATATCTACTGATTTGGAAACGGGAGAGTGTAGGATAATAGACTTTAGTGAATATCCAGATCAGTATAGATTTTTGAATGTTATTCATTTTAATTTTGAAGGAACAAGAACTTTCAAGGAAGCGTTTTTAAAATTTATTATTGACGGTAATAACAAGATGGAAAATGAAGGTTCATTAGAAAATGATGGTACAATAGATTTCATTAGCAGACTTTTAGGAAGTAATGATGAAGAAATCAAAAAATTTGCTTGTGATATTTTTAGAAAAATCAAAGAAACCATTATAAAAGACTTTGAAGTTTTAGAAGAATTAAAAAAAACAAATCCAGCAGCGTATATTAAATCTTTGAAGAAATTAAAAATAGCTATTACAAGATATAATGAAATTATATTTCTTTTTAATGAACACTATCATCTAAATGCTGAAAATATATTTCCAGAATTACCAGAAAAAACTACAATTAGAGTTGAAAAGGCGTCATCTGCAGTTGTTGATACAATAGTCCAACAAGAATTTGATAGAAAATTTTCAGCATTGTTGACAGATTTAGACAGTCAAACAATTAATGGGTTTTCTAAAGCTTATGGCGAACCTGCGATCGCTGTAGATGAAGAAACATCAGTTGCAACAGAAGTAAAAATAACTCTTACATTTGAAAAATCCGAGAAAGAAAGGTTTAAAAAAGTTATAACCGTATCAGGTGGAGATGGTGTTCATGCAAGAGTTTCTCATATAAGAGAGTCATTCAGATTAGCCGCAGACAAAAAAGATAAAAAAAGTTCGAAAGATGTAGTAATAAGTGATTTGAGTGAAGAATTTAGAAATGATGACAAATTTTTAACTACATATAATGTTTTAGAAGAAAAAATTATTGGAGACATGAGGTATCTTAGGTTGAAGGCTAGTACAGATCCAGAACTAGTTTTTGATTTTACTATACCAGCCAGTATGCCAGTTGTTAATTTTATAACTTTATCAAGAGAAAAAGGTATGATAAACGCTATTGATATATTAAATGTTGAAAAAGAAAAAGTAGAGATAAGATATTTTACTGAGGGAGGTGCAGATATACAGAAATCATTAATGATAAAAATAAATGGTGGATTTATACCAAATTTGGAAAGAATTTCCTTAATACTACAAAAAAGTGAGAAAGGACTTGAAGAACCAATAGAAATATCAAAAAGATCTGCTATATCGCGTTTCTTAAGACATGGAAAGGGCTTAACTGATTCAGAAAGACAAGAGCTTCGTGATAGTACTGTTGTATGTAGTGGATAAAGTATACAAGTTGTCAATATTGCTATTATTTTATACCAAAGTATAAATTAAAATAAAATATTTTGTGAAAAAATATTAATAAGTTTATTACGCAAAATGCTTTTATTCATTGAAACATTATTTTTGCAGCAAACTGCCTATTAATAATTTGTTATATGATTGCAATGACATACAGCAATACATAAAGCATCTGCTTCATCTTCTGTTTTTGGATTTGCGCAAGGAAAGATATATTTGATCATGGCTATCATCTGTTGTTTTTCAGCTTTTCCAGCGCCTGTAATGGTTTTTTTTATAAGATTTGGAGAATATTCAAAAACTGGTATATTGTTTAATGCTGCAGCTAGAATAGCAACTCCTCTCGCATGTCCTAATTTTAATGATGATAATGGATTTTTATTTACAAAAGTTTCTTCTATTGAAAATTGTTTTGGTGCGTAGGTTTTTATTAGTGTGTCAACTTCATTATAAATATTTAATAATCTTTCACTTAACGGTAGTTTCACATCTGTTTTTATGGTTCCACTAGCAATATATTTGACTTGGTTGTCTATTTTATTAATAACCCCCCAACCAGTTTTTATTAATCCAGGATCTATACCAATTATAATCATTAAACCTCTATAAATTAATTATTTGTGATAAGTTTATCATTCTTAATTTTGATTGTTTATTTTATAAACTTTTTGATTTTCACTATTATTTTCAAATTCTACATCGTAATTTTCTTCGTCAAGTTGTCTTATATATTCTTCGTCTTTCTCTGGTATATTTTTAATATTTGTAATAATCTTAGGTGTATCTATTCTTTGATTATCTTCCATATTTGAAAATTCTTCTAATTCATCATCACTAATCTCATTTTCAACTTTTTCAATTTTGTCATCAAATTTGAATGCTTCCAAAACAACATCTTTTTGATTTGAAAAAGGAGTTGGATAATAACCAGTTTTTGTATCTATTTTTATTAATTTTACGGTATCTGGAACTCTAAATGGTATAGATGGTTTGTCTTTTAAAGCGTTTTTCATGAAGTTAACAAATATAGGCCCAGCTACAGAAGATCCCATTTCGTTTAATCCTAAGTATTCTGGTCTATCAAAACCTACATAAACACCAACAACTAAATCAGGAGAAAAACCAATAAACCAAGCATCTTTTCCATCGTTTGTTGTTCCAGTCTTTGCGCCAACTGGTTTTCCTATCCATTTAGCTCTCCATGCTGTTCCTCTTTGAACAACGCCTTCTAACATATTGGTAATTTGATATGCTGTAGCAGAATCTGTAATTGTTTTTCTTTCATCTGGAATATTTGGAATTATAATTTCATCTAAAAGTGTTTCGCTATCAACTAAGCAATATTCACAGTTAATATTTTCTCTTCTAAAAATTGTTTTTCCTTTTTTGTCTTGTATTTTTTCGATTAGACTTGGTTGTATTTCTTTTCCACCATTAACAATCATTGAATATGCTCTAACCATTTTTATTAAATTGGTTTCTGTTGATCCTAGAACTAACGAATAAATTTTCTTTGGTCTATCATTAATACCAAACCTTTTTACAACTTCAGCAACTTTACTAATTCCAACTTCTGAGGCTAATCTAACAGTTGTCACATTTCGTGATTTTTCTAGTCCGACTCTAAGAGTTGTTGGACCATAAAAAATACCTTCTCCTTCATTGTTTTTTGGTTTGTATGGTGGCCTGTCAATTCCTTGATCTAACTCAATTTCTTCATCAATAATAATACTAGCTGGTGTATAACCATTTTCTAATGCAGCTAAATAAGCAAATGTTTTCATAGTGGAACCGGGTTGTCTTTCTGCTTGAGTTGCTCTATTAAAATCTATTTGAGAATCTATATATCCACCCATCATTGCTAAAATTTTGCCACTATGTGGATCCATTGCTAATAAAGCACCATTAACTGCTGGAACTTGTTTTAAGAAATATTCATTTTTAATTTCTATATTTTTTTCAACAACAATCACATCACCAACTCTCAAACCGACATCTGATACCTTTTTAATATCTTGGCCAATAGTATCAACATCAATGTATTTTTTAGCCCATTTTAAATTTTCTAAAGGAATATACCCTGTAATTAATAATTGATCATCATTTGATGTTGAAATAAAATCATTATTTTCTAATTCATTTTTGTACTTGTCATCGTATTTGATTTTTTCAATTCCAATTAAAATTCTATCATTTTCATTGTCAATTTTTAAAACTACCGCTTTATTCCATATATCTCTATATTTTAGATCAGTTTTGAAATTATTTATTAAATCACCCCAATTGTTTTTGAAATCAATTTCACCAGCTAAATTTCCGATAGAACCTCTAAAACCATGTCTAATATCATAAGCCTCAATACCTTGTTTTAGATATTCATCAGCAAGTTTTTGTAATTCTGGGTCAAGGGTTGTTATAGCAACATTACCAGCTTCTAATAAATTATCTTCACCATATAAGTTTACCAGTTGTTTTCTAACTTCTTCACTAAAGAATTCACCATTGGAAACTTCTTCTATATTTTTTTCTTTCAAATTTATAGGAACATTTTCAGCATTAACTTTTTCTTCTTCAGTGATATATTCTAACTCACACATTCTTTTTATTATCCAATTTCTTCTGGCTATTGCGTCTTTTGGATCATTTCTTGTTGGATCTAACTTAGCTGGTGCTTTTGGTAAAGATGCTAACAACGCAGCTTCTTCAATGGTTAACTCATCAAGGGATTTATCAAAATAATTTAATGCTGCAGAAGCTACTCCGTAAGATCTATTTCCTAAAAATATTTGATTTAAATAAAGTTCTAATATTTCATCTTTGGTAAATGCTTGAGTCATTCTAATTGAAAGAATTGCTTCTTTTATTTTTCTGCTAAGTGTTTTTTCATTTGATAACAAGAAATTTTTTGCAACTTGTTGAGTAATTGTTGAACCGCCTCTTAAACTACCATTTCCAGTAATTTTCCCATATAGATTACTGAAGCTAGCACTCATTATTGATTTTACATCGATACCTGAATGACGATAGAATGAAGCATCTTCTGCCGATATAAAAGCATATTTAATTAAATCTGGTATTTGTTCTATTGGAACGAATAATCTTTTTTCTTTTGCATATTCTTTTAGAAATTTCCCGTCACTACTATATAATCTAGTAGTTAATATTGGATTATAATCCCTTAATTTTTTATAGTTAGGTAAATCTTTACTGTAATAAGCAATAATAGAAAACATAAGTACTACACCAACAATAAATAATGATGTAATTATATAAAAATATATTTTTATAGTTTGCTTCTTCATAAAACACTTATATCTTTGAGAAAGATTGTATTTGAATAATTATTAAAATCAATAATTTAAAGCGGACTTAATAATTTTGTATGCTTCATTGTAGACTATAGAAATATTATTAGTTAGCATATAAAATGGTGCAGTAATTATTTTATTTTTGTCATCAATACATATACTATTGCTTTCTGTACTTATATGCTTGTTTCCCGAGTTTATTATTATTTCAGCAAAATTTTTATCATTCCCAATTGTTAATGATATATTTTTAAATACTTTTGCTAAAATCATGGGAGCTATACAAACAGCGCAAATAACTTTATTTTGTTTTTTAAATTCTAATAAAATTTTTTCTAATTTTTCATCAACTGCATAATTTTTATTATTCAAACCGAATGTTGACAAATTTAGAGTAGCTCCTGCACCACCTGGTAAAATAATTCCATCAAACTCACTAATATTTAATTCATTGATTTCTTTTATATTTCCTTTTGCTATTCTAGCTGACTCTACCATCATATTTCGTTTTTCATTCATTACTTCTCCAGTTATAAAATTTATAACTTTAGTTTGTTCTTTATTTATTGAAAAACATTGATAAGTAGCTTCAAGTTGTTTTATAGCTAGCATCAACATAGTAGATTCATGAATTTCAGAACCATCTCTACCACCGCAACCACTTAAAATTATAGCAAATTTTTTCATTTTATTTTTTAAAATTACTTAAATATATTCTACAACTAAAAATTAAATTATCAAAATAAAATTAAATCCATTCATTTTTTTAAAGTACATAAAAATTATAAATTTAAAAAAGATGTCTAATCGAAACGATTAGACATCTTTTTTAAATAATCTTTGAAGTAATTATTTCTTAGCTGGTTCAGCTGTTTTTGCTGGTGTAGTAGCAGCAGGAGTTGCTGTTGCCGCAACGGCTGTAGCTGCAGCAGTAGCCGCAGCCTCTTCTTCAGTTGACTTACCTCTACCAGTTATACTGCAAATATCAAAATTTGACTTATTTGTATTCTTTACATTGTTTGGTAAAGTTATATCACTAATCTTAATTTTTGAACCAATATGTAGTTTACTAACATCAATATCTATTGAGCTTGGAATATTTTCTAAATTACAAAAACATTCTATTTTTCTCTTTAAAACATTCAAAAAACCACCTTTTTTGATACCTGGTGCTTTTTCTTTTCCAAGGAAATTCACAGGAATATATATTTTTAATTCTTTTTTATTTTCAACATTGTTGAAATCAACATGTCTTGGCATATCAGTAACTGGATCTAAATCTATTTGATAAACTAAAACTTTATATTTTTTTCCATCTAAATTTAATTCTATTGGTTTTAATTGAACATTAGATTTCATATATTCTTTATCAAAATCTCTTTTAGAAATTGATATATAAATATTCTCATCTCCATTGTTTCCATAAATAACTGCAGGAATTCTGCCATCTTTTCTCAATCTTCTAGTATTAGCTGACCCTAAGTCGCTTCTAATGCTACCATTCAAAGTTAAAAAATTAACCATTTTTTACTCTCACATTTTATTATTAATAATTGCCAAATGGCATAAACTATTTTATTATTTCTTTGTAGCCTTTTTAACTTCATCAATTACTTGATTAAAAAGTGATTGACTGCAAAGTCCTAATAAAACAGGATCTCTAGGAACTAAATCTTTTATATTCCAGTGCGTTCTGTTTTTAATTGAATCTATCATCATTGTTGTAGTTCCAATTAATTTTCTGATTTGTGTATCTGTAATATCTGGATAGTATTTTAATAAATAAGCTATAGCGCTTGGTTTATCACTTCTTCTAGCTATAGGAGTGTATTTACCTTTTTTCTTTGTTGTGATATCCAATTCTTCAGATATTTGTCCTTTTAATTCTAATTTTTTGTTTGTATCTTTTTCGCATACCGCTATCATCTCTTTTGTCAATTGTCCGTTATCAATTGGACTTTGAGCAACAATACCACCAGCAACTTCACCATCAGCTATACCTTGAATTTCTAATTCGTGCATTCCACAAAAATCAGCAATCTGCTCAAATGTTAACGCGGTATTATCAACCAACCAAACCGCGGCAGCCTTTCTCATTAAAGGTAATTTACTTCTATTCATAACCACATATATAAAACAATAACTTCCAATAAAATAACATCAATAAAATTTAAGTCAATAAAATTATTGAAACTTTAAAAAAATTATATACTTTTAACATGTGAAAGAATATTTGTAAAATGAAAATACAATCCAACAAAGTTGACGAATTTATAAAAACTTTTGACAAAAGCTTGAGAGGTGTTGTAATTTATGGACCTGATACTGGTCTTGTATCAATAAGAAAAAATGAAATTTTGCAAAAAGTTTTGCCTAATTATAGAAATAGTTTGTCATTAATTACTCTAACAAATTCAATTATAAAGGAAAAACCAAATATATTAGCCGATGAATATTTGTCATCATCTCTATTTGGGGGTGATAAAAAAATTATTTTGATAGAAGATGGGGAGAATTCACTTTCTAAAACATTGGAAGAAATTTTTTCAAAATCACATAATACTGATAATTTTATAATTATAGCAACTGACGATTTAGATAACAAATCAACTTTAAAAAGATTTGCTGATTATAATCAATATTTTGCTGGTATTCCTTGCTACAAGGATGATACTAATACAATAATGCAAATTGTAAATTCAAAATTAAGAGAGAATGGTTTTAAATATAATGTAGATGTAGTTAAATATCTTGCTGAGAGTTTTGGAGGTGACAGATTAATTATTTTAAGTGAACTAGAAAAATTAATTATTTATAAAGATAGCAATAAAAATTTAACTATT
Organism: Rickettsiales bacterium; assembly: GCA_028688645.1. Classification (GTDB taxonomy): domain Bacteria; phylum Pseudomonadota; class Alphaproteobacteria; order Rickettsiales; family UBA1997; genus CALXSC01. The sequence goes on along the minus strand of JAQTXT010000004.1, from coordinate 14,926 downwards.
GAGGATGTGAAAGCTTGTATTCAAGATAATTCCGAGGCTAATTTAAATGATTTTATTAATAGTTTTGCTTCATTAAATTTTGAAGTAGCCTTTAAAGAATTACAGAATTTATATTCCGAAGGTGTTTTTCCTGTTGTTGTAGTAAGAACTGCTATTAATTATTTTATGAAGTTGCAGTTATATAAATATCAATTGCAAAATGGTATAACTTTTGAACAATTAATAATGAAGGAAAATGTTTTTTGGAAACAAAAGCCAATTTTAGCGCAACATTTACAAAAAATATCGATGGATAGTATAAATGATATTTTATTGGTTTTATTGAATGAAGAATGTAAAATGAAAGGGAAAACTATATAATGAGTGATATATTTCAGTATTCGAAATTAGAATCAAAGAATGAAACTTCAGATAAAATCAAATTGCTTAAAATGCATGCTCAGAACAAACTTTGCAAGTTATGGTCAGAAGCGACACAAGTAAGAGAAAAAAGATTGGTTATAATAAAATTAAATAGAGATTTATTAACCGATTTTCTAAAAAACACACAGTTAAAAGTTTTGTTAGAAGAGAGAATGGAAATGTTAGCTATGATGTCATTACTAATGGATACGACTATTTCTAATGAAGAGAAAACTAGATTTTTAAATGGCTCAAGGGTAAGTAGCCCAACTGTCAAAATTTTTAAAGATTGCATTATTAATAATTTGAAAAAACAAGTAGAAAAAATAGAAATATTGCAAGTAATTAAAAATGTTTTAAATTACATTGCAAAAGAAAATGGTATTTTAGGTGGCTATTTATTGCCCCCAAGTTTTATTACAAAATCTGTTAATGAAACATTAGCAAAAGGTGTGAAAACCGTTTCAAACAATGTAAATACAGTAAAAGATATAGCTAAAGAAATAAAAAATCAAAATATAAATACTTCCCCAAAAAAAGAGCAAATTTTACAAAAGAATGAAAAAATTGTAGAAAAATATACAACAAAACATGAAAAACAATCACTACAAAATAGTGAACGATATAAACCTAATTCAGAAAAAAAAGAAATTATTCGAGCCAAAAAAAGTTGGAGAGAAAAAGTTTTAAATAAACAAAAAATGTTTAGTGATCAAGAAATTAGTCGGTAATAATTTTAACTCTAGAACTTTTATCCAAATAAAAAAATAATTCATTTCTTTTTTTGCCTGTAGCATTTTCAAACTGTCCTATTGGGTGACTTTTATCAAAAATAATTACTCTAGCACCTATTTTAATATGTTTGTAATCCTCATCTTTTATTTTTATAATAGCCTGATCCATCGAAACTCTGCCAAAAATTTCACATTTTGCATATTTACCATCATTTTTTTCAACATAAACAAAACATTTCTTACCACTAATACATCTTGGTAGACCATCTAAATAACCGCCAACAAAAGTAGCTAATTTATCGCTTTTTTTTACACTTTCTATTGCACCATATCCGATAATACCATCTTTTTCAACTGTTCTTTTTTCAATAATGGTTGAATTAAAATTGATAAATTCATTATTTTTAATTGTTGCTGTAGCCCTATAAATATTTTCTACATTTTCCTGTTTGTTATGAGTGTTAGAAATTAATCTAGCGACAATATCTCTTATATTGCTATTACACATTTTTTCTAGTTCAATCATCGAAATATTATCACCTAAAATTTCAACTTTTTTATTTATCAGATTTTTATCATTGGTATCAATAATGGTTTTATCATCTGAAATTGATTTAATTTTTATTTTGTTATTGTTGATGAAGACATAACCATTTTTATATTCGCTCATCAAACCATTATTAATACCTACTGACATAAATAAATTTTCGCCATCAAACTCAACTTTAGAATAGATTGCACATATCGGTTTGAAACTTTTATAATAACCATATAAAGCAAGTCCTATTCTGCAGGCATTACATAAATCACCTAATTCAAAATTTACAGTTCCATCACTTGCAGATATACTTTTTAAAATATTTTTTTCTGGAAAGTATTTTGTTACTTTTTCGAAATTTATTATTTGTTTTTGGTTGACTAGATTTTCTTTATCATCAGCACATGCAAAATGACTAACAATCATCACAACTTTTATTTTATTTTTGTTAACAAAATCTCTAACTTTTTTAATTTCTTTTAATTGTATTCCATTTCTGTTTAGTCCAGTATTGAATTGTAGAGCTACTATATCAATATTATTTTTTTGACAAAATTTTAATTGATTGAAACTATTAACGACAGGAATTAATTTATATTTTTTAAAATATTTTTCTTCACCTTTTAAAATACCACCCAAAATGAATATTTCTTCTAATTGTGAAAAGTTGGTTCTTAAACTAATACCTTCATCTATAGAAAAAACACAATATTTTTTTTGAGGTTCTTTTATATTTAATAATGTTTTTACAACATTATTTACTCCTATATTATAAGCATCAGCTTTTACCACTGGTATAGTATCATTTTTATAACCAGTTATATTTCTTAATAATTCAAAATTGTGGACTAAATTTTTATAATTTAATTCTATATCCAATTTTTCTCCCAAAAAAATCTCCTAATGGATTGTTTTTTAAACCCTATAATAGTTTATTAAATTTTTTAAAATAGTCAATTAATATCATTAATAATATTACCGTGATGCAATAAAATTTTAATAATTATAATGTTAAAAATAATATCAGTATTTGTTGACAGTGTATATGACATACGATACAATACTCACATTATTAATAATAATTAAACAAATATGGATAGATATTCGGGGGCTAATGCTTGTATATCGAAATATAATGAAGATTTGCAGGTATTTGATAGGGATACAGGTAACCCTATTGATACAGAATTTTTTGATGGAAGAACTGAAGTGGTTGTTTTTAAAAATGATGAAAGTTATGTTGCGATTGATTTTGATCTAGGACAAGGACGGGTTTTATTTTATCATTTATCTGATGAAAGTAAAATTAGACATAAAAAATTTTCTTATGAGAATTGTGTAAGACCTGTATATTGCGATTGTTTTGTTGCTGATAGAACGGAATTAGTTGAAGAAGATTCATTTAAATCTGTAAAAATATCAGCAAGTAGTGCAAGATATACTATTATTATACTTGAAGCAATAGCTAGAGAATGTAGAGAAAAAGGTATGGAACAGACTATATTAACATTAGAAATAGAAGCTAAAAAAGACAGAGGCCGATCTTAACGCATTATAAAATTCCCCTACTATTTATTTAGCAGGGGAGTTTTTATAAACTTTTATTTCAAATATTTCTTAACTAAAATTTCTGCTATTTGAACAGCATTTAATGCAACACCTTTTCTTACATTATCACTAACAATCCACATATTTAAACCATTTTTTACACTTTTATCTTGTCTAATTCTTGAAACGTAAACCTCATCTTGTCCCGCACAATCTCTAGGAACAGCATAGATGTATTCATCAGGTTTATCTGACACTAAAACCCCTTCAGCATTGGATAAAACTTCTCTAGCTTTTTTTGCAGTAATAGGTTTTTCAAATTCAACATTAACTGATTCAGAATGACAAGCAAAAACTGGAACCCGAACACATGTAGCTGAAACTTCAACATCTTCACCAAGAATTTTTTTGGTTTCTTCAACTATTTTTGATTCTTCTTTATAACTTCCATCTTCCATTGGAATATCAATTTGTGGTATTACATTGAAACAGATTGATTTTTTAAACTCTACAGGTTTTAAAAATTCGTTTTCATATATTTTTTTTGTATGATTAAATAACTCATCCATAGCTTGCATATTGGTATCCGATACTGATTGGTATGTTGACACTACAATTCTTTTTATTTTAGCTAAATCATGTAGCGGCTTTAATGCAACAAGCATTTGTGTTGTTGCGGAGCTTGGACTTGCAATGATATTCATTTTTTTATAATCAACAATAGTGTTCGAATTAACTTCTGGAATTACTAATGGAATATCTTTATTTATATTGTAAAAAAAACTTGTATCTATAACAATACAACCAGCTTCTGCAGCTTTTTTACCATAAACTTCAGAAATACCTTCACCCGCTGTAAAAAATGCTATATCAGTTCCTTTGAAATCATAATTTTGTAAATTTTTAACAATCAATCTATCTTTAAAGCCATAACTAACTTCTGCACCCTCAGATTTATCTGATGCTAATACAACAACCTCTTGGACTGGAAATTTTCTTTCAGCTAAAATTGATAGCATTTCTCTGCTAACATTTCCTGTTGCTCCGACTACTACTAATTTTTTAATCATAATTATCCTTTTTTCTCTGTAAAAAATCTATCGAAATCTATTTAAAATACAAGATACTAACTTTATCTAGCTATAAATTTATTTTGACTAAATCGTCTTGAAGATTCCAATCTAGATAAATTAGAGGCTCTTCTTACATCTTGTGGAGTTCCAAATCCATAACTAAGCATAACTTCAAATAATTCTTTAGCTTCCTCATGTTCTTGACTCATCGCTAGTCCAATTAATCTTGCTGCTTCTTTTAAATCTCGTTGAATTTCTTTTCCATTAAAATATAAAGAACCAAGCGCATATTGAGCTTCAGCATTTCCATTTTCTGCTGATAATTGAAATAGCTTAATTGCTTTTGATAAATCTTTTTCAACATTAACGCCATCTAAATAAATTAACCCAAGCTCGAATTGGACTGTTGCGTCTCCCAAATTTGCCAATTTTTCAATTGATTTTTCTTCCTGCATATTTATATAATAATTTAACCTAATGCATCTAGGTATATCGTAAATTACCTAATATATCAACAAATTTCTTAAAGTCTTATGAAATTAAATAAAAGATGGTGCCCAGAGGCAGAATCGAACTGCCGACACAAGGATTTTCAGTCCTTTGCTCTACCGACTGAGCTATCTGGGCTTGTCATAATTGTCAATTTTAGTTGTTAATTATTTATTTTGCAAGAAAAAATCTTGTTTTAAAAAAAAAATATTTTAGACTCGCTCAAAATATTGAGGTTAAGTATGAAGGGATTTCTAAAATCTGCATTTATAATGTCATTTGGGACGTTGTTATCTAGAATTTTTGGATATATTAGAGACATTTTTATTGCGAAATATCTTGGTAGTGGCTTCTTTTCTGATGTATTTTTTCTGGCTTTTAGAATTCCTAATTTTTTTAGAAAAATTTTTGCTGAAGGAGCGTTTAACTCAGCTTTTACACCAATATTTGCAAGTGGTGTTCAGATGCATGGTAAAGATAAAATGGTAATTTTTGCAAGAAATATTTACTCAATTTTATTGTATTCACTTTTAATTTTTACTTTGATTATTGAAATTGTAATGCCTTATTTGATGTATATTCTAGCTCCAGGATACTTAAATGATAAAGAAAAATTTGACCTATTGATAGTATTAACTAGAATAACTTTTCCTTATTTAATTTTTATATCATTGGTTTCATTAATGTCTGGTATTTTAAATACATTTAATAAATTTTTTGCGGTTTCTGTTGTGCCAGTAATATTAAATTTTTCAATAATTACAGGAATTTATATATTTAAAGATTATGGTGGATTAGCAATGGTTAAAGCGATGTCCTATGCTGTTTTTATATCTGGAATATTGCAATTAATTTGGATTCTATACTTCACACTTAAAGAAAAAATATTTTTATATCCGACTTATCCAAAATTATCTTCGACTACAAGAAAATTTTTTTCAAAATTTTTTAATTCATTTTTGGCTTCTGGAATACTTCAAATTAATACAATAATTGATTCAATAGTTGCAACATTAGTACCTGGTGCTGTTTCAATTTTATATTATGGTGATAGAATATCACAGTTTCCATTATCATTAATAGGAACAGCAATTGGAATTAGTATTTTGCCAATTTTATCTAAAAAATTGAGTAAAAATGGTAATAAGGAAGAAGCACAAGCAATTCAGGAGGACGCTATATTTTTGTCTTGTTTTTTTGGAATACCTTCCGCTTTTGGATTATTTTTTTTAGCCAGACCAATAGTAGAAATATTATTTCAAAGAGGGGAATTTACTTCACAAAATACACTTGATGTGGCCTTAGTTATTAAAATTTATGCGATAGCAATACCATTTTTTATTTTATCAAAAATTTTACAAACGATATTCTATGCTAAAAAGGATACTAAAACTCCAATGAAAAATGCACTTTATTGTTTAATAATCAATACTATTCTTGATATTGCTTTGGTTTTTAAGTTTGAGGCTGCTGGTTTGGCTGCCGCAACAATGGTATCTTCAATTTTTGCAACATTTCTGCTATTTTACAAACTAACAAAAGAAAAAACATTCAGTTTTTCTGAAGCTTTGCAAATAAAGCTTCTTAAAACTGTTTATATTTCAATAATAATGACGATAATAGTGGTTTCTAGCAATATATTATTAACAAAACATGAAATAAATATATTTTTAAATTTAATAGTTAGTTGTGGATTAGGTGGCATGGTTTTTATAATTTTATCACATATCTTGGATTTATTTAATTTACAGCAATTTTTAAAATTATTTCAGAAGACGAAAATTAATTAATGGTTGTATTTTTAAAAATATTATTTAGACTTTTTTATGAGGCATGTTATCTTGAAAAATAAGGAGAGTGCTATGGTTGATTCAAAAGTTCAAAAAATAAGTTCTAAAGATTTAAAAGTCGGAGATTTAATTCTTGATGTTAGAACAAGAGAAGAACTTGCTCAAAAAGTTTTATCAATACCTTTTATACATGAAGATTCAGCTAAAATTAATATAGATAGTTGTATTAAAAAATATAATTTAGATGGTCGTAAAACCTTAAATATACTATGTCTAAGCGGGATAAGAGCAACCGAAGTTGCAGAAAAATTCATTAAAAACGGTTTTACTAATGTAAAAGTGGTGAACGGTGGTATAATACAAGCTGAAAAAGAAGGCTTGAAAATTATTGTAAAAAAATAAATTACTTTTAATTTAAAGGTTATTTATACGAGGTTTTGATACTTTTTCTAATGAATTATTTTGTAATATCTCTATTGCAATTTATAAAAAAAACAATACATTCTTATTATGATAACAAAGTTTATATAAAATGAAAGATTTTGTAAATGTAACACAAGCCAAAAGCACAACTTATGATAATGGTTTGAGAGTATACATGAATAACATATATAAATATATGTCTTTTGCTCTTTTAATAACTGGATTAGTGTCTTTCTTGACAGTAAACACTCCCTTTTTATTAAATTTGATTTTTAAAACACCATTATCAATAGTTATAATGTTGGCACCGTTATTATATGTTTGGTATTTTACTTCAAAAATTTGGACTATGTCACCAGAAAAAGCCAGAAATAATTTATGGATTTTTGCCGCTATAATGGGTTTATCACTAACTTCTATATTTTTAGTTTACACAACTACAAGTATCGTTAGAACATTTTTCATAACATCAGCTACATTTGCAGGTATGAGTTTATACGGATACACAACAAAGAAAGATTTAACAGGTGTCGGTCAATTTATGATGATGGGTTTGATTGGTATAATTATAGCTTCAGTAGTCAATATTTTCTTAAAAAGTGCTGGGATGGAATTCATGATTTCAATTCTTGGCGTTGTAATTTTTACAGCTTTAACAGCTTATGATGTTCAAAAATTAAAAAGAACTTATGACTATGTCGGAGTAAATGCTGATGCAGAACAAAAAGTTGCAATAATTGGCGCATTAAATTTATACATGGATTTTATTAACTTATTTTTAATGCTTTTAAGATTCACCGGAGATAGTAGAAGATAACATGAAAAAATCCAAAATCTTTTTAACCGCTTGCTCTTTAGTTTTTGTTGTAATTTCAACGGCAGAGGCACAAAGTTCTAGCAAATCAAATCAACAGAATACAACAAAAATTACTGTTGCAGTAAATAAAAAAACCACAAATACTAGTGTAGCAGCAGCTAAAACTGATACATCTAACAATAGCGGAAATGAAAAGATTTTGGATAATAAAGATACTACTGCGAATTATAGTAATACAATGGGTGATATAAGTAATAGTTTTTCTGATGTTATAGATAGTATATTACCAACCGTTGTAACCATCACAGCTATAAAAAATATGAGCTACAGCGATGAATATTATGAAAATAATACCGATAGTTTACAATCAATGGGATCTGGATTTATAATTAGTGATGACGGCTACATAATAACAAACAATCATGTTATCGATGGAGCAGAAAAAATTAACATAAGATTAAAGGGATCCGACATGGATTTTCCTGCTGAAGTAATTGGTGTTGATGAGATTATGGATATAGCTTTGTTAAAAATAACATTAAAAAACAAATTACCATTTGTTGAATTTGACACAGCAGACAGTCAAAGAACTGGCGATTTTGTTTTTGTAGCTGGAAATCCATACAACTTGGGAATATCGGTATCAAGAGGTATAATATCTGGATTAAACAGAAGTCTAAGAATATCAGCCTTTGACAACTTCATACAAACAGATGCTTCAATCAACAAAGGTAATTCAGGCGGTCCAATGTTTAACACAAGAGGAAAAGTCATCGGATTAACAAGTGCTACATATTCTCCAGAGGGTGAAAATGTTGGCATCGGCTTTGCAATGCCTGTAACCGACCTAGTCCCAATAGTAGAAGAACTCAAAAAATATGGATATGTAAGAAGAGGATGGATTGGTATAACCACCGAAAATGCACAAAAAGAAATTTTTGAAACAATAAATAGTCCTTTAAAGAAAGGTGCCATCATTACCAAAGTAGTGAAATCAAGTCCTGCAGACAAAAGTGGTTTAATGGTATCAGATATTATAGTTTCTTGCAACGGCAAAAAAATTAAAAATGTCAGAGACCTAACAATTCTAATCAGCTCAACAGAAATTGGTAGCTATGTAAATCTCGGAGTTTTAAGAAATGTAAAATCAATAAATGTAAAAGTAGAAGTTGACGAATCAAAAGAAAATTACAAATACGATCCAGAATTTGAGAGCATTTTATCAAAATCCATAGAAGCTTTTGACATGCTATTAGTTCCAATCACAAAAGAATCAAAAAAGAAATTCAACATTCAAGAAACTGAAGGAATGTATGTTCTAAAAGTCAAAAAAGATGGATTTGCCAGCAAAAAAGGCATCAAAACTGGAGATGTAATAGTATCAATAAATCAAGATACCATAGTTGATGAAAACACAATACTTGACAATATACACCGAGCTAAACTCAACAAATCAAAATATGTATTTTTAATAACTTCTAAAGGCAACTTAATTTTTGCCCCAATAAAAGAAGATAAAGCATCAAACACAAACTCATAGTGATAATACTCCCAATAAAATCAAGACAGCAAATAGTCAAAGAACGGAACAACCCAGAGATCGTTTGCACCTCTGGTTGCCTAGTTCTTTTTACCGCGCCAACACCAGAAAAAAACCAAGGACCCGAATCCCAACACAGAGCCACCGAATTCGTTCGCCTATGTCTAGTCGTATCAAAAAAAATACACAAAAAAGCCGTAGTCCGCAACAAGCTCAGAAGAAGAATCAAAGAAGCCTTCAATATGGTAGACAAATCTTTATTCAAAAACAAATATGACTATCAAATCCTCGCAAGACACTCAATATTTGCCTCAAGCGTCTTCAGCATCAAACACCATATAGAGAGATGTCTAAAAGGTGAGGGTATCATTGGATTACCCGAGAGAAAAACTCCTGCAGAAATAAAAAAAATCAGATCACAAAATAAATCACATTTGACAAAAACATCAGTAGTATTAAAAACTAAATTAAAATAAATAAGCAAAACATGTCGCAAGAAATAGGAATTATTACAGATAATGAAAAATCATTCTTAGTCAAAATATCTGACAAACAAACCATTTTTCCCGACATAAAATTTAGAAATAGATTTGAAGAAGCAGCATTTTACTTAAAAACCATCAACAAAATTAATTCAGATATAGAGATAAAGGAAATTGACAAAAGTCTACTCTCATACAATAACTTACAAGTTTATAACTTAGATGAAATTATTGAACAATTCAAACTAACAAATCCGAATATAACTAAAATTGGCAGTGATAAATTAACCACAAAATTTGGAGAATTTGAAATTGAATTATATGAAGAAATCGGACAAGCCAGAGTTCACTTTTTCATACACAAAGGCAATTTCTTAAATACTCCGACCAGAATACATAGCGGTTGTGCCAAAAGTGAATTATTTCAATCAACCATTTGCGATTGTAGAGAAGAACTTGAAAACAGTTTAATTAAAATACAAAATGACAACAATGGCTCAATCTTATACTTAAATCAAGAGCCAGCACACTTATGTCTACAAATATTTTTTCCCGAAAAATATTTTGACAGCGGAAGAGATTTTCACCAAGCTTGTTGGATATTTAAAGACTTAGGATTCAAACATATCAGATTAATCACAGGAAATACCAAGAAATTAAATATACTGCTGAAGCACGGTTTCACAGCTGAAATGGTAGGATTTGACGAAGGAAAAGAATTAAAAACTAGCTCGAAAAAATAGCTTTGAAATTTATTGAATTTTTAAAATTCGTATATACTCCCGTGGTGTTTGGTCTCCGAACCCAACACCCAATGCTACCTCAAACTTCATTATAAGTGGAGGTAGTTTGAAGTTTTAATATTATTGGGTGTTGGGTTCGGAGACCCAACACCACACGCCACAAAATAACCAACACCACAACAGTTATAACCTGTACTATACACAAACCCAGCACTGCAAAATATAAAGCGTGGAAAGTTGGATTTTAGTATAATGTTGTGGTGGACTTGTAAATTTTTTAAAAGTTATTATATAAATAATCATGAAGTTTATTATTAAATTTTTTTGAGGAAAAATATGGGAAAAATTATAGGTATTGACTTAGGAACTACAAACTCTTGTGTTGCAGTGATGGAAGGTAAAAGTACAAAGGTTATAGAAAATTCTGAGGGAAGAAGAACTACACCGTCTATTGTTGGCTTTACAAAGGATGGAGATAAGGTAATTGGTGAGCCTGCAAAAAGACAAGCTGTTACGAATGCTGAAAATACGATCTATTCTGTGAAAAGATTGATTGGTAGAAGATATAATGATTCAAATGTTGAGAAAACAAAAGGAAAGTTGCCATATAAGATTGTTGAAGCTACAAATGGTGATGCTTGGGTTGAAGCGAGAGGTGAAAAATATTCTCCTTCACAAATTTCTGCGTTTGTTTTGCAAAAAATGAAGGAAACTGCAGAAGCTTATTTGGGTGAAAAGGTTACAGAAGCTGTAATCACTGTTCCTGCATATTTCAATGATTCTCAAAGACAAGCTACAAAAGATGCTGGTAAGATTGCTGGTCTTGATGTAAAGAGAATTATCAATGAGCCAACAGCTGCCGCACTTGCTTATGGTCTTGATAAACAAGGAAATAAGAAGATTGTGGTTTATGATTTGGGTGGTGGTACATTCGATGTGTCAATTCTTGAAATTGGTGACGGTGTGTTTGAAGTTAAAGCTACAAATGGTAATACATTCTTGGGTGGAGAAGATTTTGATGCTAGAATTCAAAGCTTTTTAATTGAAGAATTCAAAAAATCTCAAGGTGTTGATTTATCTAATGATAAATTAGCTTTGCAAAGATTAAAAGAAGCTGCAGAAAATGCAAAAATTGAGTTGTCTTCAACTCTGGAAACAGAAATCAATTTGCCTTACATCACAGCTGATGCAAGTGGTCCTAAACATTTAAATATGAAGCTTACAAGAGCTAAATTAGAGCAACTTTGCGGTGATTTAATTGAAAGTTCTATTGAACCATGCAAAAAAGCTTTGGCTGATGCTGGTTTGGATATTAAAGATATTGATGAAGTCGTTTTAGTTGGTGGTATGACTAGAATGCCAAAAGTTCAAGAAACTGTAAAAGAATTCTTCAAAAGAGAACCTCATAAGGGTGTTAATCCTGATGAAGTTGTTGCAATTGGAGCTGCGATTCAAGGTGGTGTTTTAAAAGGTGATGTTACAGATGTTTTATTACTTGATGTAACTCCATTGTCATTGGGTATTGAGACTATGGGCGGTGTATTCACAAGATTAATTGATAGAAACACAACAATTCCTACTAAGAAGAGCCAAACATTCTCAACAGCTGAGAATAATCAAAGCGCTGTTACAATTAAAGTTTATCAAGGTGAAAGAGAAATGGCTGTTTACAACAAATTGCTTGGCGTATTCAATCTTGATGGTATTCCACCTGCACCTAGAGGTATGCCTCAAATTGAAGTTACATTTGACATAGACGCAAACGGTGTAGTTAATGTATCTGCAAAAGATGTCGGAACAGGAAAAGTTCAAAATGTTGTAATCCAATCTTCTGGCGGTTTGACTGAAGCGGAAATCGAAAAAATGATGAAAGATGCTGAAGCCAATGCGAAAGCTGATAAAGAAAAGAAAGAAATAGTTGATGCAAAAAATCAAGCTGACTCTTTAATTTACTCAACAGAAAAAGCCTTAAAAGATTATGGCGATAAAGTTACTGAAGATGAAAGAAAGAAAATTCAAGAAAATCTTGATGAGTTAAAGAAAGCTATTGAAGGCGAAAATTTAGATGCAATCAAGAAAGGAACTGAAGAGCTAACTAACGCATCAATGAAACTTGGTGAAGCTATTTACAAGCAACAACAAACTCAAGGTGCAGGAGCAGGTGCTGGATTTAATCCTCAAGACTTCGCAGGAAAAGCTGGAGCAGCAGGTGATGCTGGCGACGGTTCACAAAGTGGCTCTGATGATAAAGGAGATGACTCTGTGGTAGATGCTGATTATACTGAGAAAAAATAGTTATTAAGAATAATTATTGATAAGGAATGCCCGCCAGAAATGACGGGCTTTTAAACTAATTTTTTTATTTGTTATCTTTGATATAATCTATCAATTCAAAAATTTAGATTTACTAAATTGGTATTCCTTCATCTTGATTTAATTTATTTTTTTTCTTTACGAAGCCTTGTATTTATTTTTATAATTTCTACTAAATCTTTTTTTATCAAATATATTTTTATTCTAACTTCATTCCCAAGACATTATTACAGTGAGTAATGAATGGAGTTTTAAAGCTCTTACACAACTTGCAGAATGTCTTTTTATTCATATCATTAATCAAAGGCAATAATTCTTCAAATTTAATTTCTTCAACAGAATTATACTTTTGAATAATTTCATTTAAACTTGTTGCAAATTTCTTACCCATACACTTTCCGCAAGATTCTTTTTCATAGAATTTTCCAAGTCTTTTTAAAAATACCAAGAAATTTCTCTTACTTTTATCAAATATTTCAATACTTCCTGCACCAGTCATAATAACATCATTTAATTGAGTTTTATTATAAACTGGACCACTTGCACTTCCACCAATTTGAACGAAATAATCAAAATTTGGATTAACTTTATTATCTTTCAAAATTTGAGCGATAGTTGCATTAATATCATGTCTTGCTACGAACTTTTTTTCAATTCCATCACCAAAAACACCAGAAAATCTTGTGTTATCATAAGTTCCGTCCAATGTTTCTGCAATTTCATAAAAAGTTTCAACATTATTCATCATAGTCGGTTTTTCAAACAATCCAGCAACGACAGTTCTTTTATTTCTCAATTTTGGTTGAGCAACGCCAGTTTCAATAATATTCATCAAAGCACTTGCTTCACCGCCAATATAAGAAGGATTTTCAATACTTATATGAAATTTAACTCCAGACCACTTATAATCATTTATATATCTAAAAATCTGTCCTTGTAATTCATTATAATAGTCTTGATTTATATGAATATAAACTTCAACATCACAATTTAAAAATTTAATTCCATAATCTATACCTTTAAAGACTTTATCCATATGATTTCTCCACACATACAAATCTTTAAATAAACCCATTTCACCTTCAGATGAATTAACAATTATATATTTTAGATTTCCCTCAGCTTCGCCAACACCTTGCCATTTCTCATCAGTAGGAAATGCAGCTCCACCCTTACCAAATATTTTAGCAGCTTTTAATTTTTCAACTACGAGATTTTTATCCATATAAATAAAATTTTTATTACTTAATGATAGTAGAAAAAAATATTTTTATTTCAAGAACTAAATGAAAAAATTGATTTTTATAAAGATATTATTAATAATTAAACATTCTAATAAATAAATAAATTGTGGAAGATCAAGTAGTTCAATTAGAAGTAGAAGATGATGATTTTAGTGATGATTCTGAAACTGAAGTAGAGTTTGAAGAACCAAGACAACATATCCATAAATCAAGTATTAGATCAAGGATAGCAATGAGGCAGAAAGGTAGAGCAATTCGTGAAACAAAAGTAAAAAAAGAAACAATTTTTTCAGAAAAATTTAAATTACATACAATTACTGCATCGCAAGATAACCAATATATTTGTATATTTAGGGGTTTAAGATTCACTCCAGAATTTTTTGCTAATGCAGATCGTAGAAGAGCTTCCTTAATAACTGAACCTTCAGCTGATATTGCTGGTAGAACAGAATATAGTTCAGCGTGTTTTAGAAATGCTGGTTTTAATGATGAAATAAGCCTCGGTAAATATATTTCTGGTAGAATGTCTGAAAAAGATAAACAAAAATTAATTAATGCAGAGACTCTTACAAGAAAATTTATTCAATTTCTTTATAAGAGAACAGATTTAAAAACAAAAGTTAATTCAAAGTATTTTTATGAATCTCTACTTTTTGCTTTGTTAAATATAAATACAAACATATATGCGACGATGGATTCTGTTATAAAAAATTTGGTTGAATATTTAAATAAAAGAAAGACAAAACTTAAATTGTCAGATGAAGATATACAAACTATATTGCATGCATAC
>JAQTXT010000087.1 GCA_028688645.1 Rickettsiales bacterium | reverse complement strand
GCTTCCTTACTACAATTTACCTCCAGATCAAGAAGATAGAAAAATTGAGGATACTCATCTCGATAATGTTAAGGAAGAATAATTTTTACAATAAGTTGGTGGACTTCCTCAAATTATTGATATCGAAGATGCTGAAAATTTATAAGATGCAATGATATCAGATGAATAATAAGAACTAAAAGCAAAATTGTGAAAAAAAAACATAGATATCAATACATATTTTTTATTTTGCTATTTTTTCTTAGTTTTAAGACAGAGAATTTGTTTGAATTTTTAAGTTAACTACTTTTAATTTGTTTTTTCATCCTCTAACGAGTTTAAAAAATCTTGCAGGAAAATATCCGATGAATCTTTGATACTTTACTTCTGCATAATCTCCAATTTTAGATCTGATTTTTATTATTTCACCCTTTTTTAGGTAAAAATAATCTCCTTTGACAGAATAGCAATCTTACATTACTTATGCAGCTTCATTCAATATCAAAGATTAACTGAAATAATTTATTCCATTAATAATAAATCCTTTTTCACCAAAATCATTGTTATAGTAAACAAGATTCTTTTTGGCTGTTAAAGAAGATTATTTTGGTGAAGGAGTCACAGATATTTCATTAAGTTCTTTTGAGCCTCTTTGCGGTATTCTTGCTGTGTTTTTTCTTGAGTTCTAATCTTCATTTTAAATGGAGTTCAAGCGAAATGAACTAACTTTGAAGTTGTCTAAAATTGTGCTTCTAAAATTATTTTTATTCATAGAGGAATCTTGTTTCATTTTTTTTTATGTACTTTTTGAAATAAATATTTTCAGATATATTAAAAATTTACTACTTTAATTTTCAATCAAAACAAAAAGAAATAGACAAAAAATCAAGTAAAAAGTGTATTGATTTTAAATATCATTCTAGTTGAATTTTTCCAAACATATTATTAGGATCATATTAATATTTCTATCTTGCTAATTTATCAAAGACATCTTTATGAAATTATTTTACTGAAATATTTTTCTTAAACCGATATTGATCTGCAAACACAATCATTTTAGAAATTTGCTCATGGTTACAATATCTTTGCATTGAATCAATAATCATTTACATTTTTCTTGCTGCTTTCAAAATTTCACATTTAGAATGATAAAACTTCTAAAAAGTAATGTCTAAGTTTTTCTTTTATGTCAATATTTCTTCTTTTAAATACGATAATTCGCTGATACTTTCATTAGGAAGGTGCATTATCCCAACAATATCATCAGGAGATTTTATATGAGAGTAATAACCCGACTTCAGATGTTCAGGATCAAAAAAGTCTTACTCATTTTGTGCTGTCTTGATCATATACTTTAACGTATCTGAGAAAAATAGTTCTGACATTTCAGAGAAGTAATAGTTTATAGCTTTTGTTCTATCTTTACCAAAAACGCCTTGTCTGAATCTCATGTTGCAATATTGTTTCTTTAAGGCTTAATTATTTATTTCTTTTTGTTTTAAAAGAAACTAAATATTTTATATTTGTCTTTGCTTACTCACAAATAGTCCATTCATCTGACATAAAAATATATTTTACTATGTGCTAACCTTCACTTAATTTTTTCAGATATTCTTTGTTCATTTAGTTGAGTTTAGTTGCTGTCTATAAGGACTTCTGAAGCTCTAAAACTCGATTTTATAACATTTCAATGTAAATTTTGTTCTATCTTGTCTTTTTCTTACGTTATTTTACTTTCATTTTTCTAATTAGGCTGTTCTTTCTTCTTCTTGGCCTTAAATTATGGCCTTTTTATTACCCTTCACTCATGTATCCTTTTTAGATATTTTATCTGTCAACTTTGATGACAGAATTTGATTACTTTTTGTGAGGGTCTTAAAATAAAAGTTCATTTAATGGTATAGATGATTATTGGAAAAGTTTTTAGAGAAAAGGATCAGAGCTAATCAGTCTCTGATTGACCAATTGTTCAGTCTGTTAAATTTACATAAATTTCTGATGTAATATTTTTTACTTTAATCTTGATATTATAATATTAGCATAGTTGATTATTAAATTTGGCGTGATTAACATTATATAGTAGAAATTAAATTTGTGATGCCATAAAATTTAATAGAAGGATTGGTAAAATTGTTATTTTTATGTTAAGAAATCTTTCATAAAAAAGATAAAAATTGAAAGTATTTTTATAAGTAAATCAGCCATAACAATACATCAAATTCGCTTCAATTTTATAAGCGTAGAATAAAAAGAAGAATTTCATAAAAAATAATTAAATTGCTACGTAAATTAGACAATAAATTTATATAATTAAAAGGAGTGATGCTAAAACTGGCAAAGATCGACTCGATTCAAAAGAAAATCAACCAATATTCATATGCAAACACGGACACAATCGGTAAGGGTTTTTCCAGTCAAGTGTACAAAGGTAGAAATGATCAAACAGGTAATTTATTTATCCACATAAAGATGAATAAGTGGCAATCAAAATGATTGATTTGAAGTTTATCAAAGGAGACGTTCATAAAAATTTGCTTGCTAATGAAATTTAGATACTCAAACTGCTTAAGCATCTGCCCAACATATTGTAGTTTTATGAGGTGTTCAATACTAAAAATAACACTTGTATTATCACTGAGTTGTGTGAGGGTGGTGATTTGTCAAAATTGCTAAAAGATAAAAAGATTTTTTCTTAAACTGAAGCTTTAATGATTATCAAACAAATTATAAATGGATATCGAGGAATCTACAGATTTGGAATTATTCATCGAGATTTGAAGCCTGCGAACATATTTTTCGTAAATGGTAAGGCCAAAATTGCAGATTTTGGATTTGCTATTAAAGAGTAAAATGTAAAAAAATAATCAACCTACAATGTTGGCTCTCCAGTCTATATGCCTCTCGAGGCCTTAAATCAAAACATGTACAGTTACAAAAGTGACGTTTGGGCAATAGGAGTAATATTCTACTAAATGTTGATGGGAAAAACACCTTGGAGAGCGAAAACTTAAAGTGACCTGAAGAGACAAATAAAAAATAATCCAATTAAAAATTTACTTCCTATCAATATCAGCTCTCATAGCGCATAGTTTCTTAAAAGATCATTAGAACCCAATCCTGTCATGAGAATGTCACCTGAATAGCTTTAGAGATTCTTTTCAAGGGAAAGTTCAAACGATTAATTTATAGTATCAAGCAAACAAAAAGATATTGATACGGCAAACTTATTCATGACCCAAAAAAGAAATCCTCCTCAATTTAGAACAAGAGCAATGAGTAATTAAAAAGATGATAGATTTCCAAAACATTAGACTCATTACGACAAACTGAATTTCGATGTGACAGTAAGCTAAAGAAAAAAAGGTTTCATGAAAGGTCTTGGAGAGACAGGAGTAGGGTTCGACCATTTGGGAAGGACAACAGCTACGCTTGGAAAAAAGACTGAGTCTAGCTTTTTCGTTTGTGAACCTAAAAAAATATTTGACCATTTAATCAGTCAGATCCACTTTTGC
Source organism: Rickettsiales bacterium (assembly GCA_028688645.1). Taxonomy (GTDB): domain Bacteria; phylum Pseudomonadota; class Alphaproteobacteria; order Rickettsiales; family UBA1997; genus CALXSC01. Next base: position 3,188 of record JAQTXT010000087.1, on the reverse strand, counting down.
CGATTTTTATTTAAGCTAATCGAGCGAATCAGTAAGGGCTACAATATTGACACAAACAAAAAGATACGCAAAATGATGTGTGGATTGATATTTGAGAAATTAAGATAAGTAATAAACCTCAAAGGAGTAGACCTGAAACATCGCGATTCATTTAAACCAACAGCATAATATAGTAAACTCAGCAATATCTCCAGCCAATATTAATAAAAGTACAAACAAAGTTTACAAGAATTCATTTCATGTGAGGATGAAAATTAAGATATGTTATCTGAACTTTTGGCAAAATAAGTTCAAAGTCTCTATGAATTGATATAGCTGGCATCTAATCCAGAACAAGTCTGCGATGAGGTGATCCTGCTCGACTACATGATCACTTGTAGGCAATTGCTGCAAATAATGTGCAGCTCTTCTTTGGCTGAGTTTCATACAAAGTCAAAAATATAGGCCATTGTTAATGGCAAACCGACAAAAAATATCACACAAGATCATATCAAAGCTATCAAGGACAAACTCAAAACCATGAAACTTATATGAAATGTGCATTTGTCAACTAATTTGTCTCATTTAAGAGTTTTTCTATTTATTTTTCTTGACAATATCTTTTTGTAATCATTTATTTTACTGTAAATAGGATTCATATTTTATTTAAGGAGATATTCAATCAATTTTTTGAGGGATTAAAATATCTTTTTAAAAAGAATTAAAATCTGAAAAAATAAGAAGGTAATAGAAATCAGCATCCTTTGATATTCCATTTTTCTGTTTCAGCAACCCAGCAAATGCATGGCCAACAGTCTTTCTCGACAGTTGTCATGTATTTCATACATTCAAGATCAGCTGGTAAATCTTTTCCTTTCTCTTCAGAAGCCTTCTTGCAGACTGGGTAGGCTTTATTGATGTCATCAATGCATCTGACTTAAAGATCGTGGGGACAATCGTGAGCAGCAACAAGTCCAACAAAAGCACCAAGAGCGAGTAAAAGTTTCATGAGTTTAATAATAATTATTATATCTTGAGTAATGAAATGTTAACTTATACTTCAAAAATCTACATTATTAAAGTTTTTTAATTTTTACAACAAAAAATGGCATAGATATAAATTGATTAAAAAGAAAATTTATTGATTTTTACTTTTAACAAAAAGTTTATAAGATTTTGAATATAAATCTATAAAATTTGAGCACAAAATCTATGACAACCATTCGATAAGATATTGATTTCAATGCAATTATGGACTCTTAAAGGCAAAAGAAAAAACCTTTGGTTGACCCAAACTTCTAAATTGACGAGCTTAAACAAAATATACAGCTTAACAATCCAGTATCAGAGCCAAAATTTATGAGTGGATAAATTGAAGAGAAAAAATAAAACACAATGCCTTTAAATAGTGACGCGTATGACTTGAATAAAGCAGCACATCCTACAGTGTGTATTTTTACATTTGCTTTTAAAGTTGCAGCTTTTATATTGTAAATTTTGTTCTTATGCAAGTTATTTACTTATTGGAAACTTCATATCAAATATCTTAACTTTTATCATTGTAATTATTCTTAGTGCATTTGACTTTTGGTTTGTTAAAAATGTCAGTGGGCGATTGTTAGTTGGATTGAGATGGAATAGCGTTTATGATGCAAATGGAAAAGAGACATGGAAATTTTAAAGTTACGATCATGAGGTTAAATCTAATTCTGTTGATAGAGTGTTCTTTTGGGGCAGTCAGGTTATTTTTTCAATAATTTGGGGTATTTTCTTAATACTTAATATCTTGACGTTAAGCTTATTTTGGGTAATTTTTGTATAATGTTAGGCATTACTTTTATTGATTTCTTTTGGACTTTGTAGCACAAATTTGTATGGATATTATCAATGTAGAGGCGAGCATAAAAAGAAGCTTAATATAATGAAAAAATAATATGGTAAAAAAGTATTTCAATCATTTGCCTAACGTATTTTATGATAAGATTTTTTTTTAATTTCTTTTTCTGATTTTTATAAATTTGTGAATAAAAATTAACTTGTTAGTTGAAAAATTGTTTAAAAATTAATAAAAGAGAAAGAAATAAAAGAAAAAAAAAATCTTCTTAAATTCCAGAATTAGAATAAAAAAGAAAAATCGAAATAAACTTTAAATAAAAAGGAATTTCTAAAGCTGAAAAAAATAGTCGGCTGTAATTGATAAATAAAAAGTGATACTGGTCTTTGTATAAAAAGATTATATAAAAAAAATGAAAAGATTACTAATTTCTATATTGCTCATTGTATTAGTCTGTTCTCAAGGAACATTAAGACTAAGCACTAAATAAGTAACCAAGCTAAATGTTGATAATGCGATTATTAGTACACTGGGATTGTTCAAAGCAACTCTTCGTAAAAATAGTTGTGCATTGTAGATCTCTTACTTTAACGAAACGAATTACGTTACAAAAGGATTTTACTACGCTCCAAATGTAACACTCGACTGCTCATTCATATAAGTAAAGTAGGGAGCATTGATAACTAGCGAGAATTAAAATTTTATGTACGTTGGTGACTCTTTTAACGAATCGACCATTTTTACTATCGATGATTTGGGAGTTATGAGACTTATTGGATCGTATATAAAGTTAAATAGGATCAGTATGTAATCTTTTGAGACAAGTGTTAAACAGTTTTATACTGCTCAAAAGTTTATCTTTGCAGAGTCTCAACTGAATGTGAAATTTACCAGTACTTATGGACCATTGGTGAATGATAACGGTTGGGGATTTATGGCGCAGTTTGGTCAACTTGATGTCTACTATGATGAAGATCCTTATAAATCAATAAGTTATGTTTATTCGAGGTTCAAATTCAACAATAGTCAGATACAAGATTTTAACTCACAAACTTTTCCTTCTGCGATATTTTCCAACATTACATTCGAGCCGAGATGCTTCTAACCAAGAATGTATCTTGATTTTAAAGCACCTTACATTATCATGGCTGATCAATACTTTCCTAAAGTAACTGTTATGTAGCAAGGTGGTTATAAAATATTCGAACTCATATATGCTAAAAGATCATAATTTACCTATCAGCAATAAAAAAAAGATCTTCATTATTGGAGACAATTTTCACATTGTCCAGATGAGACTTTTTAGCATAAAGGAAAATGCGTAACGAAATGTCCTGCTCCCTACTTCCATTAAATGAAAGGACGTTCTGGAAGT